>JAJECR010000023.1 GCA_022821935.1 Candidatus Latescibacterota bacterium | reverse complement strand
GACATCGGCATGGAGGTCCCCGACCACATGCTGGGCAAGGCCATGCACATGTCCATCAGGTTCGGCGATAACGTGATCATGGGCTCCGACCACATTGAAACGGTTCCTTCGGAAACCAATATCTCGCTGTCGATCGACTTCGCTGGCGTGGATGAACTGGAGCAGGCGTTCAACGCCATGTCGGCCGGCGGCGAGGTGACCATGCCGCTGCAGGACACGTTCTGGGGCGCGCGTTTCGGAATGATTACGGACCGGTTCGGCGTAAACTGGATGTTCAACTGTCACACGAATACACAGGAGCAGCCCTCATGAAGCGCGTGCCTTTGGGCTTGATCGCCGGCGGCGTGCTCGGGCTCCTCGACGGGCTGTCCGCATTCCTGATCCCTGAAGCCCGGGGCATGATGACAGAGATCATCGTGTGGGGCACGGGGAAGGGTCTGGTCACGGGTCTGCTGGTCGGCGTTATCGCGTGCAGGGTCGATGGGGTAGGCAAGAATGTGCTGGCCGGCGGCGCGGTAGGCGCCGTCCTTTCTCTACTCGCGGCGACTTCTACGGGATCCTACGTGGAGATCGTACCCACGGGGATCGTCATCGGCCTGCTGGCGGGGCTGATCGTTTCGAAATGGGGAAAATAGCCCTGAAGCGGCGAGCGGTCGATTCAGGGCACCGGGTGGGCGTTCTACGCTCTACGCGCTACGCGTCCGCGACGCCTGATTCCACGGCCCCGTACCCACGCAGCTGTTCCGTCAGGCGGTCTCTTCGACTGAAACCGGCAAGACGCTCCAGCCTGTCGAGGGGTGTCAGGCCTGCTTTGTTCCTGGCATTGACGTCGGCTCCGTGGGCTAAGAGTAGGCAGAGTATCTCCTCCGTATCTTCCATCCGGTTGTCGACGTCGAGACAGTGCAGCGGTGTGTTCCCCGCGTCGTCCCGTTCACGGGCGCTGGCGGGGTCCTCTTTCAGCAATTCCCTAACGCGGTCCAGCAGGTCTGACTGCACGGCCCGGTGTATCCCGGCAAACTGCGCCAGGTAGCTGACCACGTGGTCCTGCTGGTAGTGGCTGGCGTACCCCAGGGCACTGATTTCGTGGTCCGAGTCCTTTAAAGATGTATCGGCGCCAAGCTCGACCAGCAGTTTGATCATGTCCAGGTGGCCGTATCGGGCCGCATTGTGCATACCGCAGGCGTTCAAGTCGAAGCCCAATTCGGCCATCTGCCGGACCGCGTCCCGGTTGTCCGATCCTGTAGCGTTCTCCATAAGCGCGTGAGCGCGTTTTCCCAGATTCTCGATCAGAAATGGATCGTGCGCGAGCAACGCGCGGGCCCGGTCCCCGTCCCCACTGATACATGCGCCTGCGAACCGGTCCAGCTCGCCCGGCGGAAACATCTCCGCGCCGCGAGCCGCCAGATACTCGGCGATGGCCTCGTTCCCGTGATAGACGGCTTCCCCGTAGGGTGACCGCGCGTCGGGACGGTGGGACGGACGATTCACGTCGGCCCCGTTTTCGACCAGCAACCTGACCCTTTCCAGGTAGTTCCAGCGGGCGGCCCACTGCAGTTGGTACGCCAGCATGTCGACCGGACTGGCCACCCAGCCGCGTGACTGCTCGCCCAGCAGCCGGTGCCAGGGCCGGTTCCCTTCCTTTCCAAGTCCGTGGGCGAACAGGAACCTCAGGTGTTCGTCGTCCCGGCTGAACATCCGGTTGTAGAGCGTCTGCGCGTCGTTGGGATCAGCGCCTGCGTCGATCAGGACCCCGGCAAGTTCATAGCAGTCCCGGTGCGGGGGACATCTGGCGGGACCGTTTTCTCCTTCGCCGAACACGCCGGTAAGGACGGTGTAGGGGCATGGGAACCCGGCCCAGAGATAGCCCGCGTTCGGGTCGGCATCATGGGCCAGCAACAAACGGGCGGCCTCGACGACCGAATGTCCCGGGGTCCCGGGGTCCAGACGCGAGAAGGCCACGTAAAGCAGGGGTTCCCAGTCATGTGGTCCACCCGGTGTCTTCGCCAGTTCAGGGCTTGCTTTCAGAAAAGTACCTACAGCCGAGACGTCACCGGCCGCGGCGGCGGTGTAGATACTCGCCCGGGAAAGTTCCGGACGGGCATCCAGCATGGTTCTGGCCCTCGCCCACCTCAACGGGTGATCCTGGGTGCCCTGGGTCAGGCAGGCGAGGCGGAGGAAATCATCGGCGCGCTCCTCCGCGCCGCGCCGTTCCTGGGCCGTGGGTTCCACGTTGGGATTGCGTGAAAGGTCTTCTACCGTCTGGAAGTATCGTTCCACCTGCGCCCAGCCCGGGAACCCGTAACTCTTTGCCAGTACGTCCCGGGCATCATCCAAATCGAAAGATGAAGGATCCAGGGAGGATCCATAACGGCGGACATCCGCCACGGCCGCGGCCAGACCGGATCTATACGCCTGGATCAGGTTCAGGGCTTCGCGCTCGATATCGGCTCGAACAACCGGGTAGGGCCACGATCTGGAAGGACTAGGATGGGGAGCCGCCATGTGTAAATGAACCCGCAGCCGATCCGGTGTTGATCGTCACCGGATCGGCTGCTCTCCTGAGCTTGAAACAGGACACCGGCCGTCTACGTCAATCGGCCCGTTAATCAGATTCGTCAATTGGACCCGTCACTAGCCTCGATTGCCCGCGATACCCGCTGCAGCGCGTCGTGGTTTACAAGGCCCGGTTCAACGAACTGGCGGGCGTAATCCGCAGCCGTGACATCTTTCCAGGTCGTCTCGCCGCCCTCCACGGTCGGCTTTCTGATGGACGCCCTGACGGACGGGTCGGCGCCCCGTTCGAGGAGCAGTTCCGCCATATCGGAGAAATGGCGCGGCACGTGCAGCGTGGCCATGGCATGAAACAAAGGCGTCCAGCCACCGAACCCGTCCCGGTCCGTGCCCGTGGGAGCATTGACATCGGCGCCGCGTTCGAGGAGCCACCGGGCCGTTTCAACATCACAGAATTCGACAGCCATGTGAAGCAGGGTAACCCCGCCGGACAGGGGGGTCACGCTGGCGTACGGCGCGGGATTGTCTATACCGAATCCAGATGGGAAAACGTCCCTTTCCGAGAACAGCCGCGACGTCATCCGGGGATCCCTGCGCAGATGCGCTTCCAGGAGGCGGGTATCCCGCAGGTGCAGAGCCATGGGCGGCGTGTCCGGCAACTCGAACCCCGCTTCCGCCATGACGCGAAGACAATCAGCCTTATCCTGCGGTCTTCGCTCGTTGGTCGCCAGGATCATGCCCATGTTGTCCGGCAGCAGCCTGCCACCATGTGACACGAGGTGACGCAACATCCCGGACGCCAGCGTCATGCAGGGATAGTCGATTACTCTGTAGGGACGACCGGACGGTGATACGGTCGTCGCATTCGGATCGGCGCCGTGGCTGAGCAGCAGTTCGACGGCTTCCAGGTTGCTGTCGAAGTACGCCGCGGCACGCAATGCCCTTTCGCCCCCTTCGTGTACATCCGCGCCGGCGGCGATCAGGACTTCCATGACTTTCGACTTTCCGAAAAACGCGGCATAGGCGAGCGGCCGGTAGCCATTGTGCCGGCGGCGCCTGACCCAGTGTCCCTCGCGGTGGATCAGACCGGGATCTTCAGCCAGCAGGTCCCTTACCCAACCGTCGTCGTCTTCGAGGATGGCCCGTTCAAGCGCACCCATGGATCCGACGGACTCGACATAGGTCTTCAGCTTCGGCCAACTGGGAAAACCGTACCGGCGCGCGACGCGGAACAGCCCATCGGCGAGCGTCGGGCAGGATCCGGCGCTTACCAAGTCTTTCGCCTGGTCTTTCAGATGGCGCAGATCGGGTTGATCGGGGAGTTGTACTAAGGCGGATTCCGACATGGCTGACCTCCTCGACTGGCTGCCCGGCGTCCGTATTGTCGGGCTGAAGGAAGTACAGCTTTATGATGGCTGACCAACAGGTGGGCTTCTACCCTGTCCACGGACCGGAGGCGGCCTGTCCCGCACCGAACTTTATGGTAAAGCATGCTGAGCCTGCGGTCAAGGGTAATTGGAGGGCGGCGATCCTGGGACTACACATTCTGTGATGCAATCGGCTGTTATCGGAATGCGGCTTTTTAACAAACCACAGTAGATGTATCTTTTGAGATAAGCGCCCTAGTGATTCCAGTAAACAATGCGGCTGTTCGCACCCAGTTTTGGAATCACCCAGTCGGTCCTTCGATCGCAAGGATGGCACGATCATGGAATTTGAATCGCTCCCGGATCTTCCGCAGGTCAAGGTGCTGAAGCGCATAGTTTCGAGATTATGGTCGAGAGAAGAAGTACAGGCGGTTTGGATTGGCGGCAGTTTCGGACAGGGAAATGCGGATCTCTACAGCGACGTGGACCTGCGCGTAGCGGTGCTTTCAGATCACATGGATGATTGGACTGATCTCGATTTGCCGGTTTTATTTGAAGACCGATGCGTCGCACATACGCGGTCTCCCTTCACCGGATGCGGCATCCTGCATCACCTGATCCTCGCCACCGGAGATCTGTACGATCTGTGGGTTCAGGATGTTCAGAAGATCTCGGTAGATGAACCCTGCAGTATACTCGGATGTCGCGATCCGAAACTTGCGGACGTTCTGCGGGAGTCCGCCAGCTCGGCTGTCCCCGCCCGTCGAACACCCCCTGACGCGCATAAGCTCCGCCAGGAGATCGTCGGTTTCTGGATGAACAGTCACAAGCATCGCAAGGTGCTGCACCGCGGCCTGGATCCACTGGTGATCGTGGGCTTGCAAACAGAACGAATGTTGTTGATTCGTCTTTGGGCCTTACATGCGGGTGACTGCGACACGGATGACCAGCAACCATCCATCCATACCTTGTCAGCCCAGGTCCGCACGTTAATCGAGTCCAAAGAGGACATGCTGGAGATAATGGGGGCGCCTGGGCGTACTCGTTCAGAATTACTGCGGCTTATCGAACTGCACAGGGATGAAGTATCACGGTTGGGCCGCAGTTTAGCGAAACGGTATTCTTACGACTATCCGGCGGAAGTGGAGAGGACGGTCCGTGCGGGTTGGAGGGATTTCCTTTCTTCCGGCATTTAAGAACGCGTTTCACTATCCCCCGTGTAGGTGTAGTCGAATCAGGTCGGTTATGGCCGCGTCACCGGTCTCCTCCGCAATCGAAAGCGGCCGGGTCCACGGCCAATCGGCCAGGTCGGGGTCCGCGCCTTGTTTCAGCAACAGGCGGACCATGCCGATTTGGCCGTTTTTGACCGCGACCGCCAGGGGCGTCTGACCGTCCTTCTCGTCCAGCGCGTTCACCTGGGCGCCGTGTTCGATGAAAATCCGTGCGTTTGTTTCCCATCCATGTGTGGCACAGGCGTGGAGATACGTCTGCCCCTCGAAGGTCCGGCGGTTCGGATCGAGGCCCGTAGCGATGAGCTTACTCGTGATCGCACCGTCGTCGCCCCATCCCGGCAGATACTGCAGTACTTCCAGGCGGCATGGCGCACCGGGATCATCGTCCAGAACCATATCAATCAGTCTTTCATCCCCTGTTTCAAGTACCTCCGCAACGACATAGGGATCGCGGACCCTCGTCGATTTGCTCTCCACCAGTCTCCAAAGTTCTTCTTCCGATAAACGCCAGGACGGCGGGTACACAGCGCCGTGACGAACCAGCATGGCTCTGATCGCAAGATCGTCGGTGCCCGCGGCGCATCCGCAGGAATCCAGTTCCACGTTCGGGTTGGCTCCATGCCCGAGCAACAGGGCGACGACGTCCGGATGTTTACACCAAACAGCCTCGAAGAGCGCCTCGTCCACGGCATGGCCATCGGTTCCCGCTTCGAGCAGCAGGGCGACGATTTCTTCGTGGCCGGCCCGGGACGCGTAGGCCAATGGACTCTTCAAGGCGGCATCGCGGCCCGTTTCTCCAAGATCCTTCTCGAGGATCGCGCGCACCCGGTCCCGGTCGCCCAGGTAACTGGCCGCCGTGATAGCGTAGTGCGCACCTTTTTCGAGAAGTAATCCCGTGATGCCCCGCTTCGGGTCCGGCGGCTCGTGTCCGAAACCCATATCGAACGAAAGCGTCAGCGGCGTTTTACCGTCCGCCCGTCGCGAATCAATGGGTACGCCGCGCTCGAGAAACAGCTCGACCATTTCTTTCCGGCCGTTCAGTACTCCCAGGTGCAGGCCGTTGTTCCCGTCTTCGTCGGACCGGTCAACCAGTTCGGGCTGGTCCCTCAGCGCCGTGTCAACGTTTTCGGTGCTGCCGTCCTTTATCAACGCAGCAATCGCCCCGAGCGCGGGGTCGTAGCCGAACCGCGCTTTCATGGTGCGCTCCACGACATCGGCAACGTCGCTGAAACCACGTATTCGAGTTTGTTCGAGGAGACTTGCCCAGGTCGAGCCGAAGATGTTGAGACCCGGATCGGCACCGCGCTCGAACAGATAATCCGTCGCTTCGGCGTGTCCGTGACGGGCGGCCAGGTGTACCGGCTGGGTGTACCAGTGCAGCGCGTTTACAAGGCGCGGGTCTTCGTCCAGGAGTGCTTCCATCGCTGCCAGATCTCCCGCCACGGACGCCCCGAACAGGGTCCAGGCAGCCTCCCCGTCGATCCAGTCGGACTCGTCTCCCCAGCGGTCATCATAGTAAGGCCGGCCGTAATCGGGACCCAGGCCCGGACAGATCATGAACCCGGTCCGGCATGCGTCGAGGTGCACACGGCCCCGGAGTTTGCCAGGAAACGCCATGCGCGCCGTGCGATCGGGATAATTGCCGGCGATTTCCAATGCGAGTTTCATGGTACGGAATCACACCTGTGCGAAAGTCTTGTTTTTTGGTTCACTGGCAGTTGTCAGCCCGTTAAAACACAGCCGAGTGATTAAGCGCCAAGCGCCACAAGCGTACGGGCCGCGGCCTGGCTGCTTGCCGAAGAGGCGAGTTCCAAAGGGGTTCTGTCCGCCTGATCACGGGCGTCCACCTGGGCGCCTGCTTCGACCAGGTCCCGGATCGCCTCGGCGCCAGTGCCCCGCGCACTGACCAAGTGCAGGGCGGTCCGGCCCTCGGCATCCCGTATGTTCGGGTCGGCGCCATGCTTCAGCAAGAGACGGATCCTCCCGCCATGGCCGTGATTGGCATCATGGTGGAGCAAGGTACGGCAGCCCACTTGCTCGTTGATGTCCCAGCCGTACTGAAGCAACAGGTTGAGTCCGTCCGCCATCGATGCGCTCGGGGTGTGCTTCAGTCCGCCCAGGTTGGGATCTGCTCCCCGCTCCAGGAGAAAACCCGCACCTTCCAGGGTGCCGAATCTCAGTTGCATCATGAGCGGTGTTTCGCCGGCGCAGCCCACGGTGGTCAGGGCGTCCACGTCGGCTCCCCGGTCCAGCAGCAACCCGCAGACGACGATAGATCGCCAGTGATGTATCGCCTGGGCGATCCCCCGGCCTCCGGTGAATTCGGCGCAAGCGAGTTTCGGGTCGGCAGCCAATCGAGCACGGACGTCTTCAATCCGGTCAGACATCACGGCCTCCCGGAAAGAACGGACTCGACTGGGGATCAGCAGATCGGCGATGATCCGGTGAGACGCTTTATAGCAGTGGCCGCAGTTTCGCACGACGAACTCCCGCAGCAACGGATGCGCTTCGTAGCCGTCGTATCGGCCAATAGATGGATGGGCGTCGATATATGTCCTGGCGGCTGCCAGGTCGCCGCGTTCAAACATCGAAAGGAAAGAACAACCGGATTCGGATTCCATATCGGTTCAACCGTTACGCCAGGTGCGCCTTATTCCCTGCCCGTCAGCCGGCCGCCGATCCAGGCCATGGGGATATAGGCGCCGATCAGGTCCACCGCGATATACCAGCCGGGCGCGGGCAGCAACATGGCATTGAATATGCCGCCAAGGAGGAAGAACGATCCAACCAGCATGGATATTTTCAGCCGGTATCCCGACGCGAACATGACGGCCAGGTACGCGGCGACCAGGGTACCGCCCGCGTGGGCCAGAAAGGGAAAGACAAAATGCCTGAACTGGAACAGGTGCATGGATGCTGCCAGGGACTCCATATCGGTCACATCGACACCGGGAGGAGGCGGAATGACCATGGGGCTCAAGAGAATCAGCCCCATGTTTACGACGCCTCCAACTGCGAGACCTAACAGTACGGCCAAGATGGTTCTGATCGTTTTTCCCATCATCTTTCCTCGTTAGTTAGTGTGCAAATTGATGTGCGGATTGATAAAAGTACGCTTTCATTCGAAAATCATGGGCATCATCGCCGGCGAAGGTGGGAAAAGGGCTTCCAGTAACGGCCGCGCCAGCCTGGGTACGCGAACCCCCTTCTCATTCGCCGCGTCCGAAACCGTGCGATAGCCAAGTGCGAGTTGCAGCAGTACGGTCTGCGGGAAAGCGACTTCCCGCGCGTCAGTTTCGCGACTTCGTATGCAGCGAACCCCATTTCCCGCTATCTTCAACCCTGCCGCCCCCATTTCGGTTACAAACCACATACTGGCGTTTTCCGACCGCACCGATTTGCCCAGCCGGTATGCGAATTCCGTGCGGAGCGACGCCAGGAAACGCGGAAGATCGAGTAAGCGACCCATACCTTCCGCGTTTACGTGATGCTGAATCTCCCACTCGCATCCGAAGCGATTGCAGAATTCGCCGAAAGGATGATCGATCGGCAGTTTGAAATGGACCCTTTCAAACCCGGCCCTGCGGGCCCGCGCGCCAATTGCGCTAGCCAGCGACTCGAAGGCGGCGGACGAACGGGCGTTCAATTCCTGGACGAAATAGCGATCGGGCCTCGTCCGGCACAGGGCGTACCCCGCGACCCGCCGTCGATTATCCTCGACCAGCAACAGCGTTCCGGGCGGACTCCCGTAGTTGACGAGGTTGTCAAAGCGCCAGTCCGCACGACGGACCAGGGTGCCTGAACGGTACCGGTTACATTGATTGTAGTGTCTTACCAGTGCCGGTTCGTCCCTTTTACGAGCCCGACGCACGTGAAGGGGCCGAAGGGTCTGCAGGAGCCGATTCGTCTTTACAAAGAGCCGATATACCGGAAAAACGACATCGTAGCCGAAACGGTGGTAGAAACCGGGTATGGCATTCAACAAGACCACGGAACAGCCCCGCTGCCGCAGGAAGTCATGGGTCGCCTCCATCAGTCCACGGGCATGCCCTTCCATCCGGCGGTCAGGCGGTGTGTAAAGTCCCGCGATCCCTCCTGTCGTTATCCGCGAGCGTCCGATACGCAAGCGTTTCCTGGACAATTCTACCCGGCAGAATTCTTCACCATCCTGTACCAGCCGGAGCGTCCAACTGTCGTCCGCTTTCGGTGTGACAATAATCTGGCCGTTCTTCATACACCTCTTTAAGTCTCGTGTTACGACTTCGACTTCCCGGCCGGTCACGGCTGCAGGATTCAAGCCGGTTCCGGGTATTAATTACGGTGTCAGGTTCTTTCAAAACCTACGTTTCCCATGACATGCTTGCAAAGGAAATCAGCGTGCGAGATTGGTCTTGTACGTCTTCTGAGTCGGAAGTACGTTCGTATTACAATTCGGAGACCCGGTGAAGTCACGGCGGGCCACGGCTGAACTACCTGCCGGTCAGTCGGAACCGCAAGCCCAAACGTCCACCGAACATGTAACGACAGGATGCCTGACACGCCTTCGTATTTCCCGCCGATCTCTTCCCTGCCCCTGGTCGAGGGCACGTTCCTCTCCCGTCTCAACCGATTCAGCGTTCGATGCGTGATCGACGGCAGGGAGACCTATGTGTTTATGCCGAATCCCGGCCGGATGGGCGAACTGCTTTTGCCGGGCGCCGGTCTGATCCTGGCGGATCACGGCGTTCAGGCTTCCCGGAAGACGCGGCATACGGTGATGGCTGTGCGCTACCAGGGTCGCATCGTCTTTCTGCACACCCATTTGAACAACGAGGTTGCACGCAGGCTGATCGAATCCCGTGCGATCCCCTCATTGAGTAATTACGAAGTTGCCGGGACCGAAGTAACCGTTGGCGGCAACCGGTTCGACTTCCTGCTCCAGAACGCGGAGGGCGCCCTTTGCCTAGAGGTGAAATCGTGCACCCTCTCGGCAAACGGCATCGCCATGTTCCCCGACGCGGTCACGGAACGGGGGCGAAGGCACCTGGAGTCGCTGGCCGGGATGGCCGGACCGACCGAAGTGGCTGAAACGCGCTCTGGCGGACGAAAAGGCGCGTTGCTTTTCCTGGTACACCACGGTTCAGCTGAGGTTTTTCTTCCCGATTATCATACGGATTACGCCTTCAGCCTCGCTTTCCGAGACGCGGAGGACAAGCTGCCCGTCAACGTGGCTGCGCTCGAATGGTCCGATGATCTGCGCTACCGTATCGCGTCGGCGGAAGTGACCATTCCCTGGGCCACGATTCGGAGGGAGTGTGTGGACCGCGGCCACCTGCTGATCGTCGAACGCGATGAGGAGCGTTATCGC
>JAJECR010000106.1 GCA_022821935.1 Candidatus Latescibacterota bacterium | reverse complement strand
AATGGCACCTGTTCTACCAGGCGTATCCGCCCGAGGACACGCGGCAGCACTGGGGGCACGCCATATCGGACGACCTCGTCCGCTGGCGCGACCTGCCCTACTGCATCTATCCGAACCCGGAGCGCTGCTGTTATTCGGGCGCCGCGCTGGTGGAGGAAGACCGCGTGATCGCCATGTACCACGGAACCGTCGTGGGCAACATGGTCGCGGTTTCCAGCGATCCCCTGCTCCTCAACTGGGAAAAAGTCACCGGCAGTCCGGTCATCCCCATGCCGCCGAAGGACGGGCCACCCGCGCCGTACAACGTGTTCGACCCGTGCATCTGGAAGAAGGACGGCGCCTACTATTCGCTCTCCGCCGGCACCAAGCCGACAGGGCCGGCCGGCAAGAAGAGGCGCGCCAACTACCTGTTCCGCTCCGACGATCTGGCCCGCTGGACCTATCTCCATCCCTTCGTCGAGGACGACGACTACACCCTGGTGGGGGACGACGGCGCCTGCCCGTACTTCTGGCCCATCGGCGACCGCCACATCCTGCTCTTCTTCAGCCACATGAGCGGTCCCCAGTACCTGATCGGCGACTATGACACGGAACGGGACAAGTTCGTCGTCACTTACGGCGCCAAGTTCAATTTCGGCGCGTACAAGCCCTCCGGACTCCACGCCCCCTCGGCCACGCCGGACGGGAAGGGCGGCCTCGTCGTGATCTTCAACATGAACCACGGAAAGCCGACGAAGGGCTGGAACCAGATCATGTCCCTGCCACGGCACATGACCGTAGACGGCGACGACCTATACCAGGAACCGGTCGAGGCCCTGAAGTCGCTTCGCGAGGCGCCTGCCAGGTTCGACGCCATGACCCTGCCGGCGAACCAGGAGGTCGTGCTGCCCACGCTGGAGGGCGGCAATACCATGGAATTCGAGGTGGAAATCGACACCAGCGCTTCGCCCATGGTGGAGATGAACGTGCTGCGGTCGCCCGGCCGGGAGGAATTCACGCGCATCGCCTTCTACCGGGGCCGCGGGTTCCGGGGAAAGAGCCTGCTGTCCGTCGATTCCTCCTACGCGTCCATTGCGCCCGACGTGGAGTCCCGTGCACCCGAGACCGCGCCGCTGGCGCTGGAAGAAGACGAAACACTCAAATTGCGTGTCTTCGTGGACCGGAGCGTCGTGGAGGTTTTCGCCAACGGCCGCCAGTGCGTCGCGCTAAGGGTCTATCCCGACCGGAAGGACAGCACGGGCGTCTCCTTTCGTTCCCAGGGCGTCGACAGCCGGATCCTGTCGCTTAACGCGTACCGCATGAAGTCGATCTGGGACTGAATCATCCGCCGCAGCGAAGAGCGGCTAAGCATCAACATGGAAAGCGGTATTGGAGGAGAGCATGGCCACCGCGGATGGCGTCGAACTATTGCAACTGGTCTGCAACAACACCTTTGAACCCCGATGGGAATCCTATGCGCTGGACGATCTGGGATCCGACGAGGTCCGTGTCCGGAGCGAGTTGACCGCGGCGAAACACGGGACGGAGAAAGGCGAGATCACCGGGGAGTCCATCTATTGCAACGTGCCCATGGACCCGGAAGGGAAGGTCTTCGACCGGTCCCGGACCAACCCCTATGACCCGACCACATGGAAACCCGTGGGGAATACGACCGTGGGCACGGTCATGGCCGTCGGCAAGGAGGTCCAGGGCATCAGGGAGGGCGACCGCGTGTACGGCTACGGTGGATTCAGGACGGTCCACCAGGGCCGTCATTTCAAGCCGCTGCTTCCCGGGTTCACCGAGGAGGCGGCCTGTTGCATGGATCCCGCCAACTTCGCCCTGGCGGCGGTACGGGATGGACAGGTGCGGATCGGCGAGCGGGTCATCGTCTTCGGCATGGGCGCCATCGGGCTCTTCGCGGTACAACTGGCCGGGTTGTCGGGCGCGGTCGACGTGGTGGCAGTCGACCCGATCGCCCGCCGGCGCGAACTGGCCATTCGGCACGGGGCCACCCTGGCCGTCGATCCGAACGAAGTCGGCGACCTGGGCATGGCGTCCCGGAAGTGGCTCGATCTCGGCGCGGACGTCACCATCGAAGCGAGCGGGAGCTATCACGCGCTCAATCAGGCCATACGGGCGACCCGCTACGCCGGCAAGGTGGTGCCCCTGGCCTTCTACCTGGGGGACGCGAAAGGACTGTACCTGGGCGAGGAGTTTCATTTCAACCAGATCGACATCGTCTCCGCCCGGGCCTGCAGCCGGCCCCAGCGCGGCCTGTTCTGGGAGGAAGACCGGATATTCGAAACCCTGGTCCGGCTGTTCAGGGCGGGGACCCTGCATCCCCACGGCCTGCCCGACCCCGTCGTGACGCCGGAGGAGTTGCCCGAGGCGTACGGCAAGATTCGGCACGCGCCGGATGAAGTGATCAAGGTCGCCGTGAGATACTGAGGAAATGGAGGACGAGGCCCATGGGCCTGGAAAAGCAACTGACGAGTGCGGCGTGGTCCAGCGATATTGACGCGGCGAGAGCATTGTTGAAAGAAGACCCGGCCGCCGCCGCGCACTGGCAGCCCATCATGACCGCCGCCTTCGTGGGGAGCAGCGAAATGGTGAGAATGCTGCTCGAACACGGCGCCGATCCCAACGTGCAGAGCCGTAACAACCACCGTCACCGTCCCCTGCACCGCGTGCTGGAACACAAGAAGACAATCCCCAAGGGTCCGCACCACGTCGAGACCGTACGCGTCCTTCTCGAGCATGGCGCGCGCATTGACCTTCGCGGCGGACACAGCCGCATGACGGCGCCCTGTCTCGCCGCCGTGGGCGGGGAGGTCCAGTTCCTGCCGGCCCTCCGGGAATACATCGAAGACTGGGACATCTTCACCTGCGTGGCGCTGGGCGAGGAGGAACGCGTCCGGGCGTTGCTTGACGAGGACGCGGGACGGGCCAACGCGGTGGACGAGAACCGGTGGCGGCCGCTGAATTATGCTACGGCGTCCAGGGCCGGCCAGGACGACGACGCGGTGGCGGCATGCCTGGAGGCGATCGTTACGCTACTCCTGGAACGGGGCGCCGAGGTCAACCGGCCTCCCCCCGCGCTCACCTCCGCGATCGGGAATCCATCCATGATGCGGGCGCTGCTGGATGCCGGCGCGAAGCCCGATCCCGGCCTGATCAGCGCCCTGTGGAACGTGGATTACGACGCCGTGGATCTACTGCTGGAGGCGGGGGCGGACATCCGGCACCCTGCCGTGGACGACACCTTGAGCGAACTGGTGCAGTACGGCACCTACAACATGGCCCGGTTCCTGATCGACCGGGGCGGCAACGTGAACGGCGTCGACGATCACCGCGGACGCACCGCGCTCCACTGGGCCGCCGTTCGCGGCGCGGGAAAGCAGTTCGTTTCCTACCTGCTGGAACAGGGCGCCGACCCTGCCATTAAAGACCAGGAAGGCGCCACGGCCCTGGACATCGCCCGGACCCGTAACAGGAAAGGGATCGAATCCATGCTGCTGGAGAGAGGGTCCGGATGATCCGGATTCAGCGCGCCGGCGAGGACGACTTCGAAGCCATCTGGAAGATCTTCCACCGGGTCGTGCGGGCGGCCGACACCTATCCCTATCCGCCCGAAACAGACCGGCAGGAAGCGCATGCGCTGTGGATAGCGCCGCCGAACCGGCCCTACGTCGCCCTGGAAGACGGCGAAGTGGCGGGCACCTACTACATCCGGCCCAACCAGCCGGGACAGGGCGCCCACGTGGCCAACGCCGGGTTCATGGTCGACCCGGACCGCCAGGGCCGCGGCGTGGGCCGGGCGATGGGGGTGCACGCCGTCGAAGAGGCCCGCCGCGAGGGATACCTGGCCATGCAGTTCAACATGGTCGTAAGCACGAACCACCGGGCCGTGGCCCTGTGGCGGGACCTGGGATTTACGATAGCCGGCACCATACCGGGCGCGTTCAATCACCCTGAACACGGCCTTGTGGATGCCCACATCATGTACCGAAAGTTGTAGGGAACGTTTCTATGATCCGGATTGCCTGCGCCGTTCTGGTCTGCCTGGCGGGCCTGTTCGCCATCGCCGCCTGTTCCGAACCGATGAATTCGAGCACCCATCCCACCGTTGCGGCGGACGGGCCCGATGCTACTGCGGGGGCGGCCGCGAAGTCTTATACCTACGAGGTTGTGCGTTCGTTTCCCCACGATACCGGCGCCTTCACCCAGGGCCTGGCGATCGAGGGCGACACGCTGTTCGAGAGCACCGGGAACTACGGCCAGTCCACTTTGCGCCAGGTGGCGTTGCAGAGCGGTGCGGTGGAACGGATCCGCCGTCTCTCCTCGACGATCTTCGGAGAAGGGTTGGCTCTCTACGACGGCAAGATCATCCAGCTGACCTGGAAGTCCGGCGTAGGTTTCATCTACGACCGGGACACCTTCGAACTGCTGCGGAGCGTGGCCTATCCCGGCGAAGGGTGGGGCATTGCCTACGACGGGCAGCGGTTCATCATGAGCGACGGTTCGTCCACGCTGTACTTCCGCGACAAGGTGACCTTCGAAGAGACCGGCAGGATATTCGTAAGGGACGGGGACGCCCAAGTACGTAATCTGAACGAACTGGAGTTTGTAAAGGGCGAAATCTACGCCAATATCTGGCAGGAGGACCGTATCGCCCGCATCGATCCCGAAACGGGTAGGGTAACCGGGTGGATCGATCTTGAGGGGTTGCTCGAATCAGCCGGACTTGAAGAGACGGGCGGGACGGAGGATGTGCTTAACGGTATCGCCTACGAT
>JAJECR010000159.1 GCA_022821935.1 Candidatus Latescibacterota bacterium | reverse complement strand
GCCCAGGAACGGCTGAATCTCCTGGGGTTCGGGCAGGGAGATCAGCTTCATCAGGATATTTTCGGTAATATCCTTGGGATGGAAGATGGTGACCGAGGACAACATCAGTGCCGCGATGGCGATGCCGATCCCCGTTTTTATCTTCGACCACATGCCTTGCTACCCCTGTAGGTATCCGGCAACCGGCGGTTTCGCACCCTCGAAGCCGCGCAATCCGCCGCTTCCGCGTTTCGTATCGATGGGAAACATGGGAATTGCCCGGAACGGCCGCGAGGCCCGAACGGTCGCATACATCCCGAGCGTAATGAGCCGTTGCATGCTTGAACAAATCAATATAAAAAGGTTGACACACCGGTTCAAGCAAAAACCAAGGCCGCGGCTTCGCGCGCCAAATCTAGGGTTGTGCCGTCTGTCGGGAACCGGGTATATTGAATGGCGTACAGACCCGGCATCTTACCCCACTTAAAACCCGGTTTTCTTAGTCCTTTCGGCGTACCAGACCATGGCAACCAGACTGCGCATTGGTATCCCGCAACCCGGAACATTGCGACCAGCCGGCATATCCCGCCGCGCCGTGGTACTGGGTCTGGCACTTGCCGTCCTGATCAACATCTGGGTCCCCTTCGGCTCCTTCCTCGTGCATTCCTCCCGCATGACGGTGTCCCATCTGCCCATCGCGGTCCTGATCCCCTTCTTCTTCCTTCTGCTCATCGTCAACCCGGGCCTGCGCACATGGCGGCCGTCCTGGGTGCTGAACGGAAGTGAACTGGCCCTGGTCTTCGTAATGATGTTCGTTTCCTCCCTGGTGCCGGGCAAGGTCCTGGTCGCCTATCTCATGGGGGTCATCGCCACGCCCTACTATTTCGCGCGACCGGAGAACCAGTGGGAGGCCACGTTCTTCGACTATCTGCCGGACTGGCTGCTGGTCAGCGGACAGGGCAACACGCTGGTGTGGTTCTACGAGGGGATCCCGGAAGGGGCCGGCGACGTCATCTGGGGGCCCTGGCTTTCGCCGCTGTTCTGGTGGCTGACCTTCTTCGTCGTGCTGTTCTTCATGGGCGCCTGCATGTCCACCATCATGCGGAGGACCTGGGTGGCCCACGAGCGGCTTTCCTTTCCGCTCGTCCGGATGGCCGTCGACCTGATCCGCCACGACGAAAGGACGGAACGGACCTTTCCCGGCTTCGTCTACGACCGCATGTTCCAGGTGGGCTTCGGCGCATCCCTTGCCCTGATGATCTGGAACATCTCCTCGTTCTGGGGCGCCATCCCGCACATTCCCATCGGCGCGCTCTACCACACAAACCTGACCTTGCTGGAAGGCATAACGGCCATTAGGATCAGCGTCAACATCTATGCCCTGTGCTTCGCCTTCCTGGCGCCGCTTGAGATCACCTTCAGCCTGTGGTTCTTCGCCCTTTGCGGCGTGCTGGAAGGCGGACTGCTGGACCGCGTCGGCCTCCAGTATTCCGGCAGTCCGGTGGGGGCAAACGCCGTGGTGAAGGCCCAGTTCTTCGGCGGGTTCATCGTCTTCGTTTTCTGGCACCTGTGGACGGCCCGCGCGCAGATCGCCGACGTCTTCCGGCGGGCCCTGCGCAGTGGCGAGCGGCCGGCCTCGGAATTGATGTCCTACCGGGTGGCCGTCCTCGGACTGGCCGGCTGCCTGGTCTACCTGGTGGCCTGGCTCGTGGGGTCGGGCCTTTCCTGGCAGGTGCTGCCCGTTTACCTGCTGTTTCTCTTCATTCTGTACCTGGGCACGGCACGGATCATCGCCCAGACGGGCCTGGCCTTCATGGACCTTCCGGTCAATGCCCACCATTTCACCATACTGACCGTGGGCTCGGGAAACATCGACCCCCAGAGCCTGACCACCCTGGGCCTGGGGTCCGTCTACGCCCGGAACTGGCGGGGCATGGGGATCGGTACCATCGCCCAGTCCGACAAGGTGACGTCCGACCTGCTGCGGGACAAGCGAGGCATACTCGCCCTCATGTCCGTCACCTTCGTCGTCAGCCTGCTGACGTCCATCCTGTACACGATCTACATCGGGAACACGACCATCGGCGCGTACAACTTCGGCACGCGCGACGCCTTCGGCGGCATCAACGAGACCTACTTTGACGATATCGTGCGGTGGATACGCAACGCCGACCAGTTGCAGCCGCCGGAGTTCCTGTTCATGGCTCTCGGCGGCGTCATCATGCTGGTCATGACGGCGCTGACCTACCGTTTTCCCGGCTGGCCCCTGGCCCCGGTGGGTTTTACCGTGGCCTTCGCCGACGTGATCCGCCTGCTCATGTTCTCGCTGTTCCTGGCCTGGCTGATCAAGATGCTGTTGATGAGGATCGGCGGAGTGACCATCTACCGGCGGGCCCAGCCCTTTGCCTGGGGCGTGCTGGTAGGATACAGTGTGGGGGTGTTTCTAGGGTTCCTCGTGGACTGGATCTGGTTTCCCGGCCAGGGGCACGCCCTGCACGAATGGACGTAGCGGGAGGCCACTGCGCGCGCCGGTTCGCCTAGTTCGCCTACTGTATATACAATGGCTCTACGTCCCGGAGGAGCCGGTCGATCTCCGCGAGGTCGTGGCGGTCCAGCCGCCCCGGCGCCCGCGTGTAGGTCGACGCGATCAGCCCGCGCCGTTTCAGGATCTCCTTGCAGAAGATCACGCCGTGCAGGCTCTCAATGTTGATCAGGGGCAGCAGCCGGTTGTGAATCTCCCGCGCCCCTTCCACGTCGCCCGACCGGAACCGTTCGTAGAGCCGGACCAGCACGTCGGTGAACTCGCAGGCCGGCATGGTTCCGCTCACGCCGCGGTTGAGCTCGTCGATGAACCAGCGCCCGCCGAACCCGGTGAAGACGCCGTACAACTCGTCCCCGCAGGTCTCCAGCAACGCCGTCACCGAATGACCGCCGGGCATCATCTCCTCCTTGATGTATTTGACGTGCGGTATGTCCAGCAGCAACTGCCGGATGAAAGCCGGCGAAAGGCTGGACCCGAGGGGCGGATCGAAGTTCTGGATGAAAACGGGGTTCCCCACGGCCTCCGCGACCTGCCGGTAGTAGTCCACCAGTCCATCCAGGCCGGGTTTGAGCACGTAGGGCGGCAGGGCGATCGCGCCGTCGGCGCCGGCCTCGCGGGCGTGGCGGCTGAACATCACCGCGACCTCGGTACTCACCCCGGCCACACCCGCGATCATCGGCATGCGTCCGTCCAACTGCTCCACGGCCACGTCCACGACCCGTTTCCGCTCGTCGTCCGAGAGCAGCCAGAACTCGCTCACCATGACGGGATAGACGATGCCGTGGGCGCCCACCTCCACGCAGAAATCGATCTGCCTCCTAAGCCCCTCCTCGTCCAGCGCGCCCTCGCCGGTAAAGGGGGTCTGCGGTATGGTGAATATGCCGTGCCAGCCATGCCGGCCGTCGCTTTTCATGCCAACCTCCCAGGTTTTCATCGTTCTTCAGGCCTGCCTGCGCGCATCTTCCAAAAGTATTCACGGCGTTTCTACAAAGAGTATTCCTGACGCTGCCACGAAGAGTATACCGGGCACTTCTCCAGGGGTATCCCGGACGCCTTCCCGGTAGGGGCCGGGACACGGTACCGAAAGGGATCCGGGACGCGGTCGCAAATCAATATAATGATTGACAGAAGGGGTGCCACAGCCCTATTTTGTGTCGATGTTTTCGAATGGGAAAAGAGCGGAATGCCGACGCGCGGCGCACCCCGGGGAAGCTTGATGACAACGGACGTGGAACCCGATGTAGCATCGCTGGAACTCCACGAGTGGCTCGAATCGATTGAGTATGTCATTTCGCAGGGCGACCCGGAACGGACCCGCCGCATTCTCGCGGCCCTGGAATCCCGTGCCGCCGAGTCCGGCGTACGCCTGCCCTTCTCCGCCAACACCCCCTACGTAAACACCATACCCGTCGAACTGCAGGAACCCTATCCCGGCGACCGCGACCTGGAACGGCGCATCAAGAACATCGTGCGCTGGAACGCGCTGGCCATGGTGGTCCGTGCCAACCGGGCCGACGGCTCCATCGGCGGGCACATCTCCACTTTCGCTTCCTCGGCAACGCTTTACGAGGTGGGCTTCAACCACTTCTTCCGCAACCGGAACGGCAGCCACGAGGGCGACCTCCTCTTCGTCCAGGGACACGCCGCGCCGGGTATCTACGCGCGGGCCTACCTGGAAGGGCGGATCTCCGAGGAGCAGCTCAAGAACTTCCGCCACGAGGTGAATCCGCCCGGCCTGTCGTCCTATCCCCATCCCTGGCTGATGCCGGACTTCTGGGAGTTCCCCACGGTATCCATGGGCTTAGGCGCCATTACCGGCATCTACCAGGCCCGTTTCATGAAATACCTGGAGAACCGGGGGATCAAGAAACCGAGCGATTCAAGGTCTGGGTCATGATGGGCGACGGGGAGATGGATGAACCCGAGTCCCTCGGCGCCATCACCGTGCCGGTCCTCGAGCAGCTCGACAACCTGATCTTCGTAATCAACTGCAACCTGCAGCGGCTCGACGGTCCCGTCCGGGGCAACCACAAGATCATCCAGGAGCTGGAGGCCATCTTCCGGGGTGCGGGATGGAACGTCATCAAGTGCATCTGGGGCAGCGACTGGGACCCGCTGCTGGAGAAGGACGGCGACGGGCTCCTCGTGAACCGCATGCACGAGACGGTGGACGGCCAGTACCAGAAGTACAGCATGGCATCCGGCGAGTACATCCGGAACAAGTTCTTCGGCGTCCATCCCGATCTGAAGAAGATGGTGGAGCATCTGTCCGATTCGCAGCTGCAGCATCTGCGGCGGGGCGGCCACGATCCGCTCAAGGTATACCACGCCTACCAGGCGGCCGTGGAAACCGAGGGGGCGCCGACGGTCATTCTGATGAAGACGATCAAGGGATACGGACTGGGCGACAGCGGTCAGGGGGCCAACAGCACGCACCAGATCAAGAAGATGGAAGACAGCGACCTGCTCGCCTTCCGGGACCGCTTCCGGATCCCGATTTCCGACGAAGACGTGGCCGAAGTGCCCTTCTACAAGCCGCCCGAGGACAGCGAGGAGATTCAGTACCTCCATGAGCGGCGCAGGGCCCTCGGCGGCTACGTGCCCTCCAGGCGGACGACCTTCACGCCGTTGCACGCGCCGAAACAGGACAAGTACAGCAAGTACTACGAAGGGACGGACCGGCAGGTGTCGACGACCATGGCCTTCGTCAACATCCTGTCGGACCTGATGCGGGACAAGGAGATCGGAGACCTCGTCGTGCCCATCGTGCCTGACGAGGCGCGGACCTTCGGCATGGAGGCCCTGTTCCGGCAGTCCGGCATCTACTCCCCGGTGGGCCAGCTTTACGACCCGGTGGACAGCGAAACGCTGCTGTACTACCGCGAGTCGAAGGACGGCCAGCTGCTGGAGGAAGGTATCTCGGAAGCCGGCGCCATGTCGTCCTTCATCGCCGCGGGCACGGCTTACGCCACCTACGACATCAACACCATCCCCTTCTTCATCTATTATTCCATGTTCGGCCTGCAACGCGTCGGCGACCTGGTCTGGTCCGCGGGCGACATGCGCTGCAAGGGCTTCCTGGTCGGCGCCACGTCGGGCCGCACCACGCTGGCGGGCGAAGGACTCCAGCACCAGGACGGCAACAGCCATCTGCTCGCCTACCCGGTGCCGAACCTGCTGGCCTACGACCCGGCCTACGGCTACGAACTGGCCGTGATCATCGAAGAAGGCATCCGGCGCATGTACGAAGAACAGGACGACGTGTTCTACTACCTGACCGTCCACAACGAGAACTACGCCATGCCGCCCATGCCGGGCGATCCCGAGGCGACCCGCGAGGGCATCCTGAAAGGGATGTACCGCTTCCGCGAATCGGAGAAGAAGGACGGCGACCTGCGCGTCCAGCTCTTCGGCAGCGGCGCCATCCTGAACGAGGTGCTGAAAGCGGGCAGGATCCTGGAAGAAAAGTACGGCGTGGCCGCCGACGTCTGGAGCATCACCAGCTACAAGGCGCTGCACAACGAGGCGGTGGACGTGGAGCGATGGAACATCATGCATCCCGAGGAAACGCCCCGCGTGCCCTACGTGACCTCCTGCGTGGCCGATATACCGGGTCCCTACGTGGCGGCCTGCGACTACGTGAAAGCGCTGCCGGACACCGTATCCGCCTGGTTCCCGGGCCATTTGATCACACTCGGCGCCGACGGATTCGGACGCAGCGACAGCCGCGGCGCCTTACGTGATTTCTTCGAAGTGGATGCCCGCTACATCACGCTGTCCGCCCTCTACGGGCTGATGCGCGACGGCAAGTTGCCGGCCTCGAAGCTGAAAGAGGCGATGGCCGAACTGGAGATCGACGCCGACAAGCCGAATCCGCTCATGCTGTAGTTCTGGAGACGCAAGACCCATGGCGACGCCTTTCAATCTTCCAGCCCTTGGCGAGAACGTGGACGCGGGGACCGTGGTGGGAATCCTGGTCGCGGTGGGGGATACCGTCGAAGAAAACCAGCCCGTCCTGGAAATAGAGACCGACAAGGCCAATCTCGAGGTGCCGTCGGGATTCAACGGCGTGGTCACCGAGATCCTCGTGGAGAACGGCGCGAACGCCGAAGTGGGCGCTCCCGTGCTCATGTATGAAGAAGGGGCGGGAGAAGGCGCGGCAACCGGCGTCAACGAGGCGGAAGAACCGGCCGCCGAAGCGGCGCCGGCCACCGGAGCAGCGACCACGGAGGCACAGGACACGGCGGTCACGGAGCCTTCTCCCCAGGCAACTGATTCCAGCGAGACGGATCCAGGCGCATCTGCAGCACCTGATTCAAAGGCGGCAACCGGTTCGGAGATCCCTTCTCCCTCCAGGGGAACCCCGCCATCCCCGCCCGCGCCACCGTCATCGCCACCAACGGCTGTTTCGGCTACAACCGGCGGGGAACCCGTGCCGGCCGCTCCGTCCGTGCGGCGGTTCGCCCGGGAGATCGGACTCGATATCGGCCAGGTGCCCGGAACCGGACCAGGTGGACGTATATCCGTCGAAGACGTAAAGACTCATTCCAGGGAGCTTAGCGCCGGCCGGAGCGCGGCGGCCGGACCTGGACCATCCGTACCTTCCGCACCCCTGCCGGACTTCACGAGATGGGGTCCGGTGGAAACCGAGCCCATGAGCAACCTGCGCCGGGCCGCAGCGGAACATCTGTCCGCGGCGTGGACGAACATCCCCCATGTCACCTATGGCGACAAGGCCGACGTCACTGACATGGAAGCCCTGCGAAAGCAGTTCGGCCCCGCGGCGGAAACCGCCGGAGGCAAACTGACCATGACGGCCATCGCCCTGAAAATCGTGGCCGCGGCGCTCAAGCGGTTTCCCCTGTTCAATGCCAGCGTCGACATGGCCCGGCACGAGATCATCTACAAGAAATACTACCACGTGGGCGTGGCGGTCGACACGGACCGGGGCCTGGTCGTACCGGTCATCCGGGACGTCGACCGGAAGAACATGGTCGAGTTGTCCGTCGAGTTGTCCGAGGTGGCCGCAAAGGCACGGGACAGGAAGCTTTCACCGGACGATATGCAGGGGAGTACCTTCACGATCTCGAACCTGGGCGGGTTCGGCGGGACCTTCTTCGCGCCGATCGTGAACGCGCCGGACGTGGCCATCCTGGGCCTCGCCCGCAGCCGCATGGAACAGGTTTACGTGGACGGCGCGTTCCAGCCGCGCCTCATGCTTCCGCTGATGATCTCCTACGATCACAGAGTCATAGACGGCGCGGACGGCGCCCGCTTCATGCAGTGGCTTGTACAGGCCTTCGAGGAGCCCTTCCTTCTCAGCCTCGAGGGATAATCGGCCCCAGCGGACCACATCCTGATAAAAAAAGGGGCGGTCCTTGACGAACCGCCCCGTTAAAATAGTCTTCCTTCGTGCCGTAGTGAATCCCGATACCCGCTGCCGGGATCAGTCAACGGCCTCCATCGTCGTTGCCACCGATTTCAAGAGCCTGTCTTTCATATTCCACACGGTGTAACCGGCGTCGATCAGCCCCGTAGGCGCGTCCTTCCACTCGGCATCCGCACCGTAGAGGAAGTAGGCGTCCCAGACCATCGGGTCCTTGTGTTCCAAGTCCCCCGACTGCTTGTACCAGAATCCCAGCGCGTTCGCGGGGTCCCATGTCTGGCGGACACGCTTGTCGTTGAAAACATTGACGGCCGCGGTCCGAGCCGCATTGACCGAATCGTTCCTGAGTATCCGCTGCCAGACCACGTAGACCCGGAGGTCGTCGGAGGGAAACTTCTTCAATATCTCTTGCTGCACCGCCCCGGCGCCGCTTATGCAGTGGCCTCAGGTAGGAGAGAACATCACGACGAGGCGGACCTTTCCTGTATCGCCGTTGAACGCCTTCTTGAAATCCACAAGGCTGAGCGGTTCCGGATTGAAGCCGGCGCTGGCGCCGAGTTGGGCGCCGGCCTGCGTAGGCAACAACAGGACCCCGGCCAGGATCAGTGCGGTAATCAGGTGGTTTCGGGTTTTCATTATCTCAGATCCGTTATTCCTGTGATAGTTGGAGCCCGGTACGTCCCGGGCCGTAAGGGTAATCTATGATATCGACACGGCCTGCATGTTGACAAGCGAAATCTTCACCTTGCGCATCCAGTTCCATCAGACGCTGAACCGCACATTGATCACGTCGCCGTCCATGACGACGTATTGTTTGCCTTCCACGCGCAGGGCGCCCTGCTCCTTCGCGGCCTGCCATCCCCCTAGATCGAGCATCGCCTGCCAGTCCAGCGTCTCGGCCCGGATGAACCCCCGTTCCATGTCGGAGTGCACCGTCCCGGCCGCTTCAGGCGCTGTGACGCCCCGCGTAACGGTCCAGGCTCTGACTTCGTTTTCGCCCACGGTAAAGAAGGAGATGAGGTTAAGCAACCGGTACGAGGCGGTAATCATGCGGTTCAGGGCGGATTCCCCGATGCCCAGTTCGTCCAGGAAGGCGCCGGCTTCGTCCTCGTCGAGCTGGGCGATCTCCATTTCGACCTTCGCGCAGAGCCCCAGGGTGTCCAGCCCTTCGGCGCTTTCACCCAGGTCTTCCAGCCTGTGCGCTTCCGAGCCCAGGTCTTCCTCGGGGATATTCAACACGAGGAGCACGGGTTTCTGCGACAGGAACCGGTAGCCTCTGAGCCTTTTCTCGTCATCCGGAACGAATTCGAGGTTCCGTATGACCCCGCCGCCCTCGATCTCCTCCCTGCACTGTTCGAGCAGTTCCCATTCCCGCACCAGGTCCGGCTGCTTCGTGGACCGGGCCTCCTTGGAGAGACGGGTCAACCGGCGCTCGATGACCTCGAGATCGGCAATGGCGAGTTCCAGTTCCACCGATTCGAAATCTTCTCCCGGGGTAAGAGGCGCACCGGCCAGGTCCGGAAAACCGCGCAGGACGTGTACGAGTACGTCCATGGTCCGCAGGTCGCCCAGTCCACCGGAGTCCTGCTGCTCCTCCTGGCGTCCGGAACCGGCCGTGATGCCGCCGATATCGAGGTATTCAACGGTGGCGAAAGTGGTCTTGCGCGGATTGAACAGGGTGGAAAGGCGGGTAAGGCGATCGTCGGGTACCCTGATCGTTCCCCGGTTTGCCGTGTTCTGCCCGGCGTAACCGCCGGTTTCCGCGTTGGCCCTGACCAGCGCGTTGAACAACGTGGTCTTCCCGGATCCGGGCAGCCCGACGAGGCCGATCTGCAATTCGGTGTCCTCCCATCACACGCAGAACGTACGGATCATGGCCTTGTACGCGTCGATCGCCAGATCGAACTGGTCCAGGTCCATCCACTCGTCCACCGTGTGAGCCTGGCTGATGTCCCCCGGGCCCAGCAGGATCAGCTCCATCTTCCTGCCGAAGACCAGGCCGTCGGTGCCGTAGGGGACCGTGTGGGCCTGCTGCGTTCCGGTGATGCGCAGGGCCGTCCGGACCAGGTCCGAATCCGGATCGGTGCTGAAAGGATCCCCGATCTTCTGGATCGTCAGTTCCACACCGCTGCGTTCGGCCGCCTGCCGCGTGCGGTCCAGGAGGGCTTCCTGGTCCTGTCCGGGCATGGGCCGGTAATAGACCGTGCATATGCTCTTGGGCGCCGTCATGTTCAGGGCGATCCCGCCGTCGTTGACCCCGATGTTCCAGTCAGAGAAAGGCGGATCGAATTCGTCGTTCAGGTGCCTGGGGTCCGAACGCAGCTCGTCGTGGATGGCCTTCATCTCCGACAGAAACGGGATCATGGCGAGATGGGCGTTGACGCCTCTGCCGGTGCTGCTGTGGGCCGCCCGGCCTTTCGTCTCCCCCCGCATGAAAACCGCGCCTTTGTGGGCCCGCACGACCTCCATGCGCGTGGGTTCGCAGATGATCCCGTAGCGCAGGCCGCTGTCGGCCAGCAGTTCGGACCGGTCGCTGACCTCCGCCGCGCCCCAGCACCCGACTTCTTCGTCGGCGGTGAACACGAGGTAGATCGGCGCGGCAAGATCCGACGCTTCGAAAGACCCCCCGGCCGCCAGCATGGTGGCCAACGCGCCCTTCATGTCGCAGCTGCCGCGGCCGTAAATCCGATTGTCCCGGATCTCCGCTGTGAATGGGTCCGTCTCCCAGCCGTCCACCGGGACGGTGTCGGAATGCCCCAACAGCGCCAGTCCGCCCTGCCCCTCGCCCTTGCGGCCCACGAGGTTGACCTTCTCCACGCCGTTATCATCCTGGTAGGTGATACGCTCGACCATAAAACCCAGCCTGTCGAGCTGGTCCTGGAGGTAATCGGATACGGGCGCGTTGCTGTTGGCGCTGATCGAATTGAACGCGATCAGCTCCCTGGTGACCTGAACGGGATCGAACATGGCTGCCGCCTGCTTTCAAATGGAGTTGTTTTCGGTTAGAAGGATGCCGGAGGTCGGACTCGAACCGACACGACCTTGCGGTCAAGGGATTTTGAGTCCCTCGCGTCTACCAATTCCACCACTCCGGCACAATCAAGATAGCCCGCCGGAGACATGCTCGTTCGGCGGGCTATCGATCTGAAATCCAACGGGGACGACGGGACTCGAACCCGCAACTTCTGCCGTGACAGGGCAGTGCTCTAACCAGATTGAACTACGCCCCCGATATGATGCATGGGCGATACTGGATTCGAACCAGTGACCTCATGCTTGTAAGGCATGCGCTCTGAACCAACTGAGCTAATCGCCCGCACGCGCGTCCACACTACGGTTGACGCGATTCCCGGTCGTTGGCCGAACCCGTTCTTGCGGACTTGCTTCTCCAGGTCAGCACCAGGGGTATGCCCACACAGTAGCCGGAAACCATCAACAGCGGCGCCAGTGTGATCGATTCGTACGCCAGGGCGACAAAACCCAGCAGTATAGCGCCGAGTGCCGCACCGAGGAGACGATAGTGGGAGCCCCGAAAGGGCGGGACATGCGTCTGGGTTCCCGTAGCGCGACGCCGTCCTGACGACCGGGATGAACCGGGTTCCGACCGCGTTCTTTTCGCCATTTCTCCCCACCTCCACGGGCGACCCAATATAAGAATTCCGGCGGTTCGCGTCAAGTCAGTTTTTCGGTGCGGTCCGTCCCTATTCCTTGACCACCCAGAGCTTCACGTTGGCCTCTACGCGGGCATGCAGCGCAATGGGTATGGTGTATATGCCCAGCGCCTTGATGGGCTCGTCGATACGGATCTTGCGCCGGTCGATATCGTAGCCTTTTTCTCTCATCAGGTCGGCGATATGCTGCTGGGTGACGGAACCGAACATGCGGTCTTCTTCCCCGACCTGCACCACGGCGGTCAGGGAGACTTCCTCGAGCATCGCGGCGAGCTCGGAAGCCTGTTCCATCGTCTTGGCTTCCTGGGCCAGTTGCCGCTTCAGTTTGCCCTGAAGCATTTTCAGGTTACCGGGCGTCGCCGGAATGGCCTTTTTCGTCAGCATCAGGTAGTTTCTGCCGTACCCGTTGGAAACGTCGACGATCTCACCGATGTTTCCCAGGTCCCGCACAGATTCGGTCAATATGAGCTTCACGTCCGACTCCTCGGCTACTTGTAGGTTTCTTCGATGAAAGGCAGCAGGCCGATATGACGCGCCCGTTTGACGGCCTTCGCCAGGCGCCGCTGGCACAACGCGCTGGCGCCGGATATGCGGCTGGGCACGATCTTGCCTCGCTCGGTGACGAAACGCCGGAGCTGCTTCGGGTCCTTGTAATCGATGTTCTTGATGCGGCCCGGTATGCGCTTCTGCTTACGTGTCCTGGTCATCCTCGTCCTGGATTGATTCATGCTTCCGCTCCTGTGTCCTTTTCGGCCTGTTCCGCCTTTTCGTATACGTGGGCCGGATGCTTCCCGACCCGTTTCGTCATGTGGCGGATTACGCGATCGTTCAACTTGAACGACCGGTCCAGTTCGTCGACCACGTTCGGTTCGCCATCGAAACGGATCAGTGTGTAAAATCCATGGTGGGCGTCGTTGATCTCGTAGCTGAGCTTCCGGCTTCCCCAGCGCTCCGTATCGACGACCTCTCCCTGGTTCGACGTAATGAGCCCCTCGATGGCGGAGATCTCCTCCTCGAGCGGCGCTTCTTCGAGCTTGGAATCGATAACCACTACTGTTTCATAGGACCGCACGTGCATTCCTCCCTGTTGTATGCGGGTTCGCTTTCCGGATTGCCTTCAGTCCGTGAACGACGGGCCGTTGTACCTGCTCGCGGCCTCGCCGCAGCCGTCGCTTACGAACAGCGCGAGCTGGTCGCAGGCCCGGTCGAGGACGATGGGCAGATCGGTTGCTTCCTCTTCGGTAAACGCCTCCAGCACGTAGTCGACCAGCGTATCCGCGTCCCGGGGGAGATCGACTCCGATGCGCTGGCGGGCGAAGCCTTCCGTTCCCAGCGCGTCGATGATGGATTCCAGTCCCCGGTGGCCGCCATCACTGCCCTTCGCCCTGAGACGCAGCGTACCGAAGGGCAGGTTGACGTCGTCGCAGACGACCACGATGCGATCGACGTCCAGTTCGTAATGTTCGACCGCCTCCCGTACCGCGTAGCCGCTGCGGTTCATGAAGGTCACCGGCTTGACCAGCGCTACAGGCAGACCGGCGATCGTCGCGACAGCGCCGTGAAACCGGTCGCTTATCGGGGCAAGCTCGAGATCGAGCCGCAGCAGCCAGGTGTCGATCACGTCGAAACCGGCGTTGTGGCGCGTGCCCGCGTACCGCACGCCCGGGTTGCCGAGGCCGATGAAGGCGTGCATGGACGAACCTTCAGGCCGCAAGGGGCCGGAATCGGCAAGCTGACACATAACCGGGCTGCCTTAGTCTTCGTCCTTTTCTTCTTCCTCGTCCTCGCCGTCTTCCTGGGCCCGGCCGATGATTTCCGGCTCTTCCAGCTCTTCCACTACTTCTTCTTCCTCAGGCTCCTCGGCCATCGGCGTGAGGACAGACACCACGGCGACCTCTCCGTCGGTCACGATTTCGACGTTTTCGAAGGAAAGATCACTGACGTGGATCGTCTCGCCCATGCTCAGGTTTGCGATGTCCACTTCCAGGTGCTCGGGAATCTCCGAAGCGACACAGCTTATTTCGATCACTCGCAGGGACTGGTCCAGCACCCCGCCGTCTCTCGTCACGCCGACGGGCTCGCCGATCATCACGAGCGAAACCTCCGTGGTGATCTGGTCGCTCATCCTGATCTGCTGGAAATCGGCGTGCAGCAACTGGTTTCTGAGGTAGTCCCGCTGCAGGTCCCGCAACAGGGCCTTCTTGTCCTCCAGCCCTTCGATTTCCAGGTTGATGACGACGCTTTCCCCCCTGGTCTTCCTCAGGAACCCTTCGAACTCACGGTAGTCGAGCGTCAACGGCGTCGGGGGTTCTCCGCTGCCGTAGACCACGGCGGGCAGACTGCCGTCGCGCCGAAGCGTTTTGGCGACCTGCTTACCGGTATCCGTCCGTTGACGGGCTTTTAATGAAACCTGGTTCATTATCCTTCTCCTGTGCTCCTGTGCGATCCCCGGTGTTCTATTGCTTGTTCAATTGCGATCGGTTCGCGTTCAGCTGCGATCAGTGCCTGTTTCCGCTCGGTTCCCGCGGCACTGGCATTATGATTCGTTTCAGGTCTGGTCCGACGATTCAAAGAGCGAACTGACGGATTTCTCTTCGTGTATGCGCTTGATCGCCTCGCCGAACAGGGAAGCCACGGAAAGCTGCTCCAGCTTGCCGTTCTGCTTGTCCTCGCTCAGGCGTATCGTGTCCGAGACGATCAGGCTGTCCAGCACGGAACCCTCCACCTTCTGCACGGCGTTCCCGGAGAGCAACGCGTGGGTGCAGGCCGCGTAAATCGTTTCGGCGCCGTTCTTCTTCAAGGCCTCGGCCGCGCCGGTCAGGCTCCCCCCGGTGTCGATCATGTCGTCGCGGATGATCACGTTCTTCCCTTCCACCTCGCCGATCACGTTGACGACCTCGGAGACGTTCGGCCTCGGCCTTCTCTTGTCCACGAGGGCCAGGGGACAGTTCAGCCGCCTGCCGTAGGAACGGGCCATGGCCATGCCTCCCGCGTCCGGGGAAGCGATCACCAGGTCGTCCGATGTCCCCAGTTCCCTGAGACGCCGCGTAAACACGGGCGCGGAATACAGGTGATCCAGGGGGATGTCGAAGAAACCCTGGATCTGCGGCGCGTGCAGGTCCATTGTCAGTACGCGGTCCGCCCCGGCCGCGGCGATCAGGTTCGCGACGACCTTGGCCGAGATAGGCACCCGGGGTCCCGCCTTGCGGTCCTGGCGGGCATAGCCGTAATAGGGGATCACCGCGGTCGCCCTGCGCGCCGAAGCCCGTTTGGACGCATCCAGCAGCAACAGCAACTCGACCAGGTTCTCCGCCGGCGGATTGGTCGACTGGACCACGAACACGTCGGTCCCGCGGATATCCTCATTGATGTGTATACGGATCTCGTCGTCGCTGAACCGCGAAACGGCGGCTTTGCCCAGCGCTACGCCTAGATATTCGCAGATGTCTTGTGCAAGCGGTGCGTTTGAATTTCCACTCAGAATCTTCAAACCGACCGCCATGCGCCGCCCTCCCTATGCCCGCTCGACTAAACCCCGGCTTCCCACCGGGATTTCGAGGAGACCGCAAAGACCCGCCAGGACGGTTCGACCCGTCCCCGCAGATCGCTTGCTATCCGTTCCGCCGCTGCCCGGGCGGACGCCAGTCCGAAGACCGCCGGGCCGCTGCCGGACATCAGAATACCCTCCAGACCGGCGTCCGCAAGCAGGGACCTTGCCCTGTCGATTTCGGGGAAGGCCGCCCGGACCGCCGGTTCCAGATCGTTATGCAGGCAGGACGCCAGTCTGTCGACATCCCCGGCCTGCATGACAGAAGAGATTAAGTTAATACAGGAACTGTCTTTTGTCAATTCCAATTTCGACTGGCTGTAGGCCCATCCGCTGCTGACCTCGAGGGGTGGGCAGACCAGTACGTAATGGCGCGATCCGGCTGATTCCGGGTGGCGCGATCCGGCTGATTCCGGGTGGTCCGGTCCGGCCGCATTCAGCCAGACGACTTTCTCCCCGCGACCCGACGCCACCGCCACGCCGCCGTAGAGACAGAAGGGCACGTCCGATCCCAGCTCCGCGGCGAGGTCCATCAGCGCTTCTTCCCGCAATCCCAGGGACCAGAGGGCGTTGAGCCCGTGCAGCGTCATGGCCGCGTTGCCGCTTCCGCCGGCGAGTCCGGCCGCCACCGGGATGCGCTTCTCTATGTGGACGCGCACGCCCCGGTCGCCGAGTCCGTACCGGTCCCGCACGAGATCGGCCGCCCTGTGCGCCAGGTTGCGACCGTCCACCGGTACGGCCGGGTCGGAGCACGTGACGGTCGTCCCCGATTCCTGTCCGGTCACCGCCACGTCATCGGCCAGGTCCACGGTCTCCATCATCGTGACGATTTCGTGGTAGCCGTCGGGCCGCTTGCCGAGCAGGTGGATGCTCAGGTTGATCTTGGCAAAGGAACGAAGGATCATTCGCCGTTCGCCACGCGGGCCGTTGTCTGCGTGATGATGATGTGGACGATGATCATGTGCATGTTTTCCGCCATGCCATAGTCGTCCACGGGGACATGGACCGAATGATCGGCCAGGTCCTTCAGCTTCCCGCCGGAGAATCCCGTCATCGCGGCCGTAACCATCCCGGCCGATCGGGCGTATTCCATGGCGCGGACTACGTTGGGGCTGTTTCCCGACGCGCTGATCCCGATGACCACGTCGCCGGGCCCGCCGAGATTGCGCAGTTGCTGTTCGAAGACCAGGTCGTAGTCGAAGTCGTTGGCCCAGGCCGTGACGTAGGGCAGGTTGTCCGTCAGGCTGTTGACCCGGAAACGGGGTTCGTCCTTCGTGTCGCGCAGCGTGCCCTTGCCCAGGTCCACGGCCAAATGGGAGGCCGTCGCCGCGCTGCCACCGTTTCCGATGACGAAGATCCCCTTGCCGTGCTGCCGCGCCTCCATCAGAAGATCGATCAGAGCCTGCACTTCACGGGGTTCGATCCGGCCGCAGACCTCCCGCGTCCAGTCGAGATATTCGCGGATCATCAGACCTCCCGCGTCCGGTCGAGGTATTCGCGGATCATTGGGTGCCTACCTCCGCATGTTGAAGATCACCCTGGTGCCGTCCCGCTCCAGGTTGAAGGGCAGTTCCCTGTAATCGGAAAGCGCTTCGCGGACCCGCGACCGGGACGGGGGAGGACAGAACAGGAGCAGGAAGCCGCCGCCGCCCGCGCCGCATACCTTGCCGCCCGTGGCGCCGGCGTCCCTAGCCTTCCGGTACATGGCGTCGATCTCGGCGTTGCTCACCAGTCCGGACATCCGGTACTTCCACGTCCAGCCCCGGTCCAGCAATTCGCCCATGCGGTCGACGCAGCCGGAGGTGAGGGCGTCCCGCGTGCTTTCCGCCACGGACTTGATCTCTTTCAGGAGGGCGAACTTAGTGGTCATATTCGCCTTCTGCTCGCGCAGTACGGTTTCCGCCTTGCGCGTCTTGTTGGTGTAGAATAGCATCAGGCTGTCGCTCAGCCGTTCCGCGTGGCCGTTTGCAAGGCCGAGGCGTTCCACCTCCACGCCGCCGGGTCTGAAAGTGAACCCGCGCAGGCCGCCGTAGGCCGCGATATACTGGTCCTGTTTCCCAATGGGCTGGCCGCACCGGTCGATCTCGATCTCGCAGGCGTCCCGCGCCAGTTTCTCCGTGGGCTGGGGATTGCCGCAATAGGTATACAGGGCGTTCAGCAGGCCCACTGTAATGCTGCTCGAGGACCCCAGGCCCGAGCCTTCGGAGGGGATGTCCGTCAGCGTCGTGATTTCCACGCCCCGGGTCACGCCGGTGAGCCGCAAGGCTTCCCGGATCAAATCGTGCTCTATCTCGTCGGGATGATCGACGGCCTCCCGCTTCGAATAGTTGATGTAGATCCGGTCGTCGAACCGTTCGTTGATGATGACGAAGATATACTTGTCGATGGCCGCACTGACGACCAGGCCGTCTTCCCGCGTGTAGAAATCGGCGAAATCCGTGAGCCCGCCGGCGAAACTGATACGCAGGGGCGTCTGGGTTATGATCATGGGTTCATGCCGATCGTTCTGTCGCCGCCGACCGTTTTCTCACCGCCGCCTGGTCCTTGGCCGCCGACCTTTGCGCCAAATAGCCGTCGAGGGCGTCTTCCCAGTCGGGCATCTCCGCGATACCCAGGGACTGGATGCGGCTGTTGTCCAGCACCGTGTACGGGGGCCGTGCGGCCGGCGCGCCGTAGGCTTCGGTGGACGTGGGTTTCACTACCGCGTCGATCCCCATCTTCCGGTAGATGGTCCGCGCGAACTCGAAGTAGGAGCACGCGCCGCCGCTGGTCACATGGTATGTGCCATAGGTATCGGTTGTAACGAGTTCCGCCAGCGCCCGGGCCAGGTCCGCCGTCGCCGTGGGCGCCATCACCTGGTCGCTCACCACGACCACCTCCCGTCTTTCCATGCCCGCCCGGATCATAGCCTCGATGAAGTTGTACCCCTTTCCGCCTCCGCCGGAAAAACCGAACAGTCCGGTGGTCCGGATGATGAAATGACGGTCCCAGGTGGACCGCACCAGGTGTTCCCCGGACAGCTTGGACGTGCCGTACACGTTCAGGGGCAGGGGCAGGTCATCTTCCGTGTACGGCCGGTCCGCCTCGCCGTCGAAGACGAAATTCGTGCTGATATGCACCAGTTTCGCCCCGTACATGCGGCAGGCCGCGGCAAGGTGCCAGGGTCCGAAGGCGTTGACGGCGAATGTCCAGTCGGGGTGCGACTCGCATTCGTCGACCCGGTGGTACGCGGCGGTATTGATCACCGCGTCGGGCCGGTGGTCATTCAGCAGGCCGTATACCCGGTGCTTTTCGGTAACGTCGAGTTCATCCCGGGTACAGGGAACGAGCTCGTGTTCCGTCAGCGAACGCCGCAGGTCCGTACCCAGTTGTCCGCGAGCGCCTGTTATGAGAATGCGCATGAATCCGTGCCGATCTCTTGTCCCGGATCGAGTAGACCGAGTCGAGGTCCCGAAACGCGCCTGGTTATCCGGTACGTGTCCGGAACCGAGTCGTCGTCGACGCTTGCGCCCGGTGTACCCGGGACCAGGGCGGCCGGCTCGTCAGGTTGCCGGCCAGTATACTCGGAACCTGGGCTTCCGGCCTCTTCGTGTTCCCGGCAGGTCAGGCGCCTTGCAGGTGGTTCTCAACGACCCCGGGCGCCTGCGCCACCGCTTCATCGATCCGGGACGCGTCCTTCCCCCCGGCTTGCGCCATGTGGGCCTTCCCGCCGCCGCCGCCGCCGATGAAGGCGGCCACGTCCCGCGCCAGTTTGCCCGCGTGGAGTCCGTACTCGGAGATCGCGGCATCGGTGACCACGACGATGCAGACGGGCCTTTCGTCGAAGCTTGCGAAGAGTACACCCACCGCTGCGCTGGCGAGGCGTTCGCGCACCGTGTCTCCCATGGCGCGCAGGGTATCGATGTCCGGACACGCCACGCGGCCCGCGGCCACGGAGACGCCGCCAGCCTCCACGGCGCCGCCGACCAGGTCGTCGATCCAGTTCCGCGCGGAATCCGTGCTCAGCTCGCGGACGTGTCGTTCGAGATCCCGGACCCGCGCGTTCAGGTCTCCGGCCTTTCTGGCCAGATCATCGGGCTCGCACTTGAGGGTCTCCGCGGTCTCGGCAATGAGACCTTCGTCCCGCTTGACGGCCTCGTACGCGGCGGTACCGGTCAACGCCTCGATGCGCCGCTCGCCGGCGGCGATGCCCGATTCGCGTACCAGCCGGAACATACCAATCCCGCCCGTGGCGGCCAGGTGCGTGCCCCCGCAAAGCTCCATGCTCACGTCCCCGATGCGCACCACGCGCACCCGGTCGTCGTATTTTTCCGTGAATAGCGCCATGGCGCCCCGGCTCCTGGCGTCTTCCAGGTCGGTTTCGAACCACTCGACGCCGATGTTCCGCCAGATGAGTTCGTTGACCCCGCGCTCGATGGCGTCCAGTTCGTCCCGGGTGACGGCGCCGAAATGGGCGAAGTCGAATCGAAGCCGGTCCGGGTCGACCACGGAGCCTCGCTGCTCCACGTGCGCGCCCAGGGTTTCCCGCAGCACGGCGTGGAGCAGGTGGGTCGCCGTGTGGTTCCGCATGATGGATTGCCTGCGCGCCTTATCGACGTGCGCGGCTACGGCCATTCCGGGTTCGAGACCCGATGCGCCGTCCGGTTCACACTGGTGAATCACCGTGTCGCCGTCCCGCGTGGCGTCCAGCACGGCGATCCGGTCGCCCGCCTCCGTCTCCAGCCAACCAGTGTCGCCCACCTGTCCGCCCGATTCCGCGTAAAAGGGGGTTTCAGCGAGTACGACGTCCCCGTTAGCACAGGCGACCACAGGAGTTCGGTCTGATGAAAGCGTTTCGTAGCCGACGAAACGGGTCGGTCCGGAGACCGCTCCCGCCGTAGTACCCGGCGAAGCGCCCGATGATGTACCTGTCGCCCGTCCGGCAGCACCCGTCCCCCTCGCATCGACCGCCTTCCCGCCCGCCCTGGACCGCGTCCGCTGCGCCTCCATCTCCGCCTCGAACCCGGCCAGGTCCACGGTCAGGTCTCGTTCGCCGGCCATAAGTTGCGTCAGGTCCAGGGGAAAGCCGTACGTATCGTATAACTTGAAGGCCTCTTCACCCCGGATCTCGCGCCGTCCTTCCGCCTCGGCCCGTTCCACCATACCCTCGAAGAGCTCGAGCCCGTGATCGAGCGTACGGCCGAAGGCTTCCTCCTCGGATCGGACCACGGCCTGCACTTTCTCCTGTGCAGGCAGGAGTTCCGGGTAGGCTTCGCCCATCTGTTCGGTAAGCGTCGACACAAGCCGGTAGAGGAAGGGATCGGTCAGACCGAGCGTGCGGCCGTACCGCGCCGCGCGGCGAAGGATCCGGCGCAGCACGTAGCCGCGCCCTTCATTGGAGGGCAGGGCGCCGTCGGCAATGGCGAAAGCCAGGGACCGGACGTGATCGGCGAGCACGCGATAGGCCACGGCCGTATCTCCCTCCGCGTAGGGACGTTCCGACAGTTCTCCGATGTGATTCATCAGCGGCTGGAACACGTCGGTCTCGTAGTTCGAGTCCACGCCCTGCAGGATGCTGAGCACGCGTTCCAACCCCATCCCGGTATCCACGTGGCAGGCGGGCAGGGGGGTCAGCACGCCGTCGCTTCCCCGATTGTACTGAATGAAGACCAGGTTCCAGATTTCCACGAATCGCCCGCAGTCCCCGTTGACCTCGCAGATCTGGTCCGTGCCGTCTCCCCGATCGCACCATTCCGGTCCGAGGTCATAGTGGATTTCCGAGTTGGGGCCGCAGGGACCGGTCTCGCCCATTTCCCAGAAGTTGTCCTTTTCGTCGAAACGGAGTATGCGGTCGGCGGGCATGTCGGTGTGCCGCTGCCAGAGCAGTTCGGCTTCGTCGTCCTCCCGGAACACGGTTGCCCAGAGCCGGTCGGCGGGCAGTCCCCATACTTCGGTCAACAGTTCCCAGGCCCAGACTATGGCTTCTTCCTTGTAGTAGTCGCCGAAGGACCAGTTCCCCAGCATTTCGAAAAAGGTCTGGTGAATGGGCGATCTGCCCACGTCCTCCAGGTCGTTGTGCTTTCCCCCGGCCCGGATACACTTCTGGTAATCCACTGCGCGCACGTAGTCCCGGGTGCTCCGTCCCAGAAAAACGTCCTTGAACTGGTTCATCCCCGCGTTCGTGAACAGCAGGGTCGGATCGTCCCAGGGCACCACACTGGCACTTGGTACGACGGTGTGGTCACGGTCGGCAAAAAAACCCGTAAACGATCTGCGCAGTTCAGCTCCGGTCAATTTTCGGACTCCTCAATCTCGTCCAGCACGCGATGGACGACGTCGTAGATGACATCCTGTCCGAACCCCCGCCGTCCCAGGAAGGCGACCATGCGCCGGTGCGCCGCGTCGCGGTCGAGGCGGGCGTACCGATAAATCTGCCGGCGAAGCACCTCGTAGGCCCGCCCGGTTTCCTCCTCGCCGGATGCACTTTCCTCGAGGGCGGTTTCGATTACTTCGGCGTCAATCCCTTTCTGCCTCAACTCCCGGCGCAGCAGGGACAGGCCCACCGGACGGCTTCGGATGCGTTCGTCGATCCACTGGCGGGCAAAGCGTCCATCGTCGATCAATCCCGCGTTCTCGAGCCGGTCCAGCACCGCCGCAATGACGTCTTCCGGCCGGCCCCGGGACCTGAGTCTAACGGCCAGTTCGCGCCGGGTGCGCATGCGGTGGTCGATGAGCCGGTGTGCTTCCATCATGGCCCGGGCTACGCCGTCGGCCAGCTCCATTTCCCGCAGCCGCTCAGCGTCCATCGCCTGGCCGCCGGCCAGACCGAATCGGACATAGGTTTCTTCCGTGATGGTCAACGTACGCCCATCGTCGATCGTGACCTTGCGTTCCCGCCGCCTTCCGCTTCCCGGATTGCTGATTTCCGTAATGGTCGGCATAGTCAATCCAGTTCGACGTGATCGATTACCGTGTAGACCGGTCCGTCCGGCTGCAGGTCGCTCTTCACCACCGCCACGCGCGTCACCGGGAACGGTTCGGTCTCGAATTCCGTGCCCTGGACCAGTTCCGTCAGCTTTGCCAGGCCCCGGGGCGACCGTACCCTGCCGATGGTCAGGTGCGGCGAAAAGGGCCTCTCCTCGCGAACGAAGCCGCGGGCGTGCATTTCGCTTTCGATGCGCTGCTGCATGGTGGTCAGTTTGTCCCTGCCCGCATCGACGGAAACCCAGAAGACGCGGGGCCGGTTCATGTCCGGGAACGCCCCCACGCGTCCGAGCGTCAGGGCGAAGGGGTCTGTCGAATCCAGGGCCTCGCGCAGTCCGTCCCGAATCGTTGCCGGCTGGTGCGTCTCGACATTGCCAAGGAACTTCAGCGTAATGTGGATATTGCCCGGATCGACCCACTTGATATCGGTTCCTGTCCCCTTTAATCGATTTTCCAGCTCCGCGATCCGTTCCTTTATGGCGTCCGGTACTTCCACGGCAATAAACGTGCGCATCGATAGCCTTTCTACGGCGCCAACGGGGATTCAGTTTCCCGGCGACGCGTTCAGTTCACTCCGGCGGCGCGGATGAGCGCCAACGGCGCATTCAGTTCCCCGGCGGTGCTGGTTGAGCGCCGGCCGAAGCAGGTTCAAGGCAGCCGGCGCGGGTGAGCGCCAGCCGAAGCAGGTTCAGGGCGGCCAGGGCGGCGCGCGTCTTGTTGACGTGCCGGTCCGGACCCAGCATGAGTTTCCGCGTCTCGACGCCTTCCGCCGCGGCCAGACCCAGGTAGACCAGGCCGACGGGCTTTTCCGGCGTCCCGCCGCCGGGCCCCGCCACACCAGTCGTGGAAAGGCCGTAGGTGGCGCCGCTAGTTTGCCGCACGCCCTGGGCCATGGCGGCCGCCGTTTCCGCGCTGACCGCGCCGTGCCGGTCGATCGTCCCGACCGGAACCTCCAGGCGCGCCATTTTGGCGGCGTTGCTATAAGATACGACCCCTTCCAAAAGGTAATCGGAACTGCCCGGCACGTCGGTCATGCGGGAAGCCACGAGACCGCCGGTGCAGGATTCGGCGACCGCCACCGTCGCGCCGGCTTCCCGGAGCAGGCGTCCCACCACCTCTTCGAGGGTATCGTCGTCCATGCCGTAGATATGCTCGCCGGCCCGGGCAACCATCCTGGATTCAACGGCCTCGATACGCGCCCAGGCTTCTTCCCCGGTTCGGCCCTCGGCCGTGAGACGCAGGTTGACGCCGGTTTCCTGGGGCAGGGAGGCTATCTTGACGTCCTCCGCCTCCTCAATGACATCGCCGATGATCAGGGAAAGACTCGATTCGCCGATCCCCGTCGTGCGGACCCACCGGTGCAGGATGACCCTGCCCGCGGCGCGCTCCTTCAGCCGGGGCAGGACCTGTTCGTTCAGCATCTTTTTCATCTCGCGGGGAACGCCCGGCATGACGAAAACCTCCGCGCGGTGATGGCGCACCAGGAAACCGGGCGCCGTGCCGACGGGATTGTCGAGGACCTCCGCGTCCCTGGGCATATAGGCCTGGATGCGGTTCGACTCCGGCATATCCATGCCCCGTTGGGTGAACATGGCTTCCACCGTGTCCAGTATATCGGGATGAAAGACCAGGTCCTGGCCGATCGCCTCCGCGATGACGGACTTGGTCACGTCGTCGTGGGTCGGTCCGAGTCCGCCCGTGACGAGTACCACGTCCGCCTGGCGGCACACGACGTCGAGTGCCTGGCCGATACGGGAACCCTCGTCTCCCACGGTCATGGAACAGACCGGTTCGATGCCGGCTTCCGTCATGCGCTGGCCGATATAGGCGGCGTTGGTATCGACCACGGAACCATAGAGCAGCTCGTCGCCGATCGTGATGATCGCGGCGGATTTCATAACAGAAGCCATCCCGTGAGCAATAACAGGAGATAGGTATAGACCGCGGCAACGGCGTCGTCCATCATGACCCCCAGGCCGCCGGGAAGACGCTGCGTCAGGTCGCAGGGAAAGGGCTTCCAGATGTCCAGTACGCGAAAAAGGACGAAGCCGGCAACGACCGTGAAGAGATCGAGCGGCATGCCGGAGAAGACGATCAGGAAGACGATCAGGACCCCGCCAATCTCGTCGATCACGATCTCCGGTCCGTCGTGACCGAACAGCGGTTCCGCACGGCCCGATACCCAGACGCCGAGGAGGAACAGGGCTGCGGTAACCAACAGATAATAAGGAAGGGACAGGCCGAGGGGACCTGTCAGCGCCCAGGCCAGTCCGAGTCCCAGCACGCTGCCTGCCGTGCCGGGCGCGCGGGGCGTGTAGCCGACGTAACATCCGGTCGACAGCAGAATGATCAGGGCGCGCATGCCTACCTCAGCAGACTGGTGATGATCGACCGGTTCTTGACGACATAGTCGAGACCGGAACTGACCGTAAGCGTCATGGAGACGAAGACCATTCCGTTGAGCACCCACCAGGCGATATCGTCGAACTCCCCGTTCCACTGGCCGTAGGCGACCATGGTCGTCTGGACGTTGATGTAGAGCAGGATAATTACAATGACCACCATCTGGGAAGCCGTCTTCCACTTGGCGACCTGGGTCGGCAGGATCAGGAGCCCCCGGTATGCCGCGATGCACCGCAGGCCGGTCACGATGAAGTCCCGCCCGATGATGACCAGGACCATCCAGGTGTAGATGTAGCCGAGGGACGCGAAGCAGATCAGGGCGGTGGAGGTGAGTATCTTGTCCGCCAGGGGATCCATGAACTTCCCGAAACTGGTGATCACCCCGGTCTTGCGGGCCAGGTAACCGTCGTACAAATCGGTCAGCGAAGCGATCATGAAGATCACCAGGGCGATATACCGTGTATACAATGTATCTACCAGGAAGAAGACCATGAAGATGGGACTCAGGATGATGCGGAATATGGTCAGTTTGTTTGGCAGATTCATAGTGACAAGGGATCGGTAGAACGGTCCGGCGATTGCATTACCGTTTCGAGTTACATCGCCTCTGTGTTACAACGCCTCCGCGTTACAACTCCTCCGCGTTACAACTCCGTGCGGCCTTCGAGAGCGCGGGCCAGGGTCACTTCGTCGGCGTATTCCAGGTCGCCGCCCATGGGAAGACCGCGGGCGAGCCGGGTAACCCGGACGCCCAGGGGCTTGATCAGCCGGCTCAGGTAGAGCGCGGTGGCTTCTCCTTCGATATTGGGATTGGTCGCGATGATGACCTCTTCCACCGAATCGTTCATCCGCTGCACGAGTTCCCGGGCGCGTATGTCATCCGGCGTGATGTTGTCGAGGGGCGAAAGCGCACCGTGGAGCACGTGGTACAGGCCCCGGTACTCTCCCGTGGTTTCAAGCGTAATAACATCCCGGGGTTCCTCCACCACGCAGATGGTATCCGGCTTTCGACGGGCATCGTGACAGATCTCGCAGGTAACAGACTCGGTGATGTTCCAGCACACGTTACAGTACCGGACCTTCTCCTTCACCGCCCGGATGGCGTCAGACAGCGAAAAGGCGCGTTCGGCCGGGCCTTTAAGAATATGGAAGGCCAGCCGCTGCGCCGTCACCCTGCCGATATTGGGCAGGCGGCTCAATTCGTCCACCAGGATGGCCAGGGCCTCGGAACTGTACTTGCGCGCCATGAGTCCTGTTCCTTGACTATTCGACGACTAACCGGACCGGATCCACGAAACACCGCTGGATGAGACGTTACAGGCCGGGGATGTTGAGTCCGCCGGTGAGCTGTCCCATCTCCTGGTTCATCATTTCCTGCGCCTTCTGCTGGCCCTGGTTGACGGCGGCCAGCACGAGATCTTCGAGCATCTCCACGTCTTCAGGATCCACCACAGCCGGATTGATTCTGAGCTCCACGACGTTCAGCCTGCCGTCGATCACCGCGGTGACCATGCCGCCGCCGGCCGTGCCTTCGACCCGGCGCTCGGCGATCTCTTCCTGAAGCTGCATCATCTTCTTCTGCATCTTCTGCATGCGCTTCATCATGCCCGACATGCCCTTGGCCATTGCCCTGTCCTTTCCTGTTAACTCCCGACCGCCGCGATCCGGGTTTATTCCGTTACAATCTGGCCGTCGAAAGCCTCCACGATCTTCATGACGGCCGGGTCTTTCGCGGCGCCGGAACGGGCGCCTGTCTCCTTCCCGGCCGACGTGACGCTCCCAACCGATGTTGCGCTCTCGGCCGATGGAGCGCCCGGTGAGGGGCCCTGTGCGTCCCCGGCCGGGGTTTCCTCCAGGATATTGCTCTCGTCCCGAACGGGACCGTCCGCGATTTCACAGGCGATCCGAACCGGAATCCCCAGTACGTTGGCGATTGTATTTTGAATCAGCGCCGCGTTCTCACGTTTTTCCGCCTGTTGCTTGTGAAAGACCCCGCTGGCCCCGAAACTGAGGGTAATCCTGGCGGGTGCGCCCGGCCGGTCATCATCGGGCGGCGCGCAAGCCGAGACTTCCGCTTCCGCCATGAAACTGCCCAGAGCGCTCCGCTGCGCCGTGATTTCCTTCACGATGGAAGGCCAGCGGCTGCGAACCTTTCGTATGTCCGGCACCGGGGCAGCCACCGTGGCCGTTTCGGGCTCCACAGAGGTTCCGGGGTCTTGAGGCGCCAGGTCGTCCGGCGCCTGAGGTGCCTGGTCGTCCGGCGCGGGCGATGTGCCCTGTGGCTGGTCCGGTGCGCGGGAAGAGGAAGCGGCCGGTTCCTCGGAGGACGACGAGGCCGGCGCCGCGGCTGGAGATTTTGAATACGCCGTGACTGGAGGCGCTGAAGACGCTGTTGGCGATGCGCCAGCTGATGGTCCCGGTCCGGCGGGCCGCGATTCGGGAGGCGCGTCCGATGGTCCTGATTCAGCGGCGTCCCCGGATTTCGGTTGCGCAACGGTACGGGCAGCGGAATGGTTTGATTCCCGCGCGCCAGCGTGTGGTTTCGCTTCTTCGGAGACCGCTGCATCGGGAGCGTCGACTTCTTCTCCCGATCCAACGCGGCGGGCCAAATCGGACAGACGGGTCATGACGTCCGTCAACTGCACCGATTTGGCCATACGTATCATGCGGACGATGCCCGTCTCGAGCTGCACCCGGGGAAGCGCGCTTTGCTTTACGGACTGTTCCATCTGCGTGGCCAGTTGAGACAGCCTGAGGAGATCTTCCGTATCGAATCGCTCCGCCTGTTCCCGGTAGCGGTCGAATGCCAGCGCGGCGGCGCCGAGCAGCGCGTCCGCTTCGGGAGCCGCCTTGACGACGAGCAGGTTGCGCAGGTGTTCCAGCACGCCCAGGATGATCTCCTCGAGGTCGTGCCCCTGCCGGAAGACGCTGTCGACCAGGTCAAGCCCCCGGGGGACGTCCTGGTCCGCCACGATGTCGAGCAGTTCGAAATAGACGTCCTGGTCCACGATGCCCAGGACCTCGGCCGCTTCACGGGCGGTCAGGCCGGTACCGCCGAAGGCGACGACCTGGTCCAGCAGGCTTTCGGCGTCCCGCATGCTGCCGTCCACCCGGCGCGCGATGAGGGCGAGGGCCTCGCGCTGGATGTCGTACCCGCTCTGCTCGCTGATCATGGCCAGGTGATCCGCGATGGTGGGTCCCGATATGCGCCGGAAGTCGAACCGCTGGCACCGGGAAAGCACGGTGGGGATCACCTTCCGGGGGTCCGTCGTCGCGAAGATGAAGTACACGTGGGCAGGCGGCTCTTCGAGCGTCTTCAACAAGGCGTTGAAGGCCTCCTTGGTGAGCATGTGCACTTCGTCGATGATGTAGATCTTGTGCTTGCCCTGGCTGGGCGTGTACTTGACGCTCTCGAGCAGATGCGTCCGGACCTGCTCGACCCGGTTGTTGGAGGCGCCGTCGATCTCCAGCACGTCGACGCTGCGTCCTTCCGAGATTTCCCGGCAGAACGAGCAGGCATTACAGGGCGTTACGGTAGGGCCTTCGACGCAGTTCAGGGCCTTGGCCAGGATGCGGGCCGTGGTCGTCTTGCCCACGCCGCGGGGACCGGCGAACAGGTAGGCATGGGCGATCTGGCCGGCCTGAATGGCGTTCTTAAGCGTGGTGGTGACGTGTTCCTGGCCGATTACGCCGTCGAATTCCTGGGGACGCCATTTTCGGGCCGTGACTTCGTAGGCCAATGCCCAAACCTCCATGCCTGGGTAACGTGGGACGAGAGGCAGGCGGAACGGAACGGTATTTGTCAAGCGGTCGTGCACCCACCCTCGAATCTCCTCGTTTCGGGGCATCCGTGCCGCCGGCTCCGGCCAGGCGCTCCCGCGGCACACGATTCAGGCGCTTACCGCTGCTACCTTCCGGTCCTGACGGGGTTGGGCGTTGTCACGTTGCGCAGGACCTGACCTTCAATACCGGATGCAACACATACCGGCGAAGCAAGGACGATCCTCGGGATGGGAATTCGATCCCGCTGTAGCGGGTTGCGGGTTACAGGGCACCGCTAACTCCCCATCTAGCACGACCGTAATCGAACCAAGCCTGTATTTCGGGATGACCGGGAACGCGGATTCAAACCGTCCCGGCCTCCCGAGTGGAGCAGAGCGGAATCGAACCGCCGACCTCCAGATTGCGATTCTGGCGCTCTCCCAACTGAGCTACTGCCCCAAAACTGTCGTGGAACGAGGGCCTTGCGAAGGCAAAGTTTCGGGCGGGACCATGCGCACCCATGCGCGCCACCACCCTTCGTTCCAGGTCCGGGTTTCCCCCGGCGATCAACGGAGAGGGTGGGATTCGAACCCACGGTCCACATGGTGAACACACGCTCTCCAGGCGTGCCGATTCAACCGCTCTCGCACCTCTCCCAGGTGTTTCTGCCCTCTGTAGTCCAGACCGGATTCCCGCCTTGCCCGGATTACGAATTCTCTAGATGTTCCAAATGAACTGTTTGAACCTCAGTCACTAAACGAACGCCGAATCCCTGAGCGGGAACCGAGCTGTAAATCCATCTACTACGCGGATTTCCACCCAAAGCAAATCGCTTTGCCCAAACGTGGAATCAGATAGGCAAATTTAACGAAAATGACGAGTAGAAACAACAGTAAATTCACCTTTATGGCCCCATTGGCAGGAATCGAATGAATACACTTCGCCTTCTAACGGTCCGGCAACGCACGTAAGTCTCAGGTTTCTGAACAAAATCAAATTCAGTTGTTGTGGGTTGCCATTTCATGAAAGAGCCAATTTCTAATATCTCAACGATTATCTCAACGATGAGTGCGGCCAGACACCGTTCAAAACATTCGGGAACCCAATGACGTGCCACACACAGTCGGGACAACCGCTCGTCATCATTGCTATAGGTTCGGGGCCGCAAGGGCACTAGTAGCCTTCGCACGATCCGGTCAATGAGATTCGATGTTGTTTTAAACATCTGTGTAATTACAATTGAATTTTCGCATTCTGACATATGATCAAATTCATTAGGTTGAATTCATTAAGATGTTTTAGACATCAAAACTGAACGGTAGATATTTCGAAAGGCCAGATCGAAAAGTAATTAGATCTTAACCTTCGGTATCCACAGGCGGCCACCACCCATAAGGAAGAAATCAGATGTCCCGCTTTATATACCAGGTATTGTTCATGGGAGTGATACTGGCTTGCGCAACCTGTGGTAAAGACAGCACCACGACGCCCGCTCCCCCGGCGCCGACTCCTCCACCAACAACTCCGACTCCACCACCGCCACCTTCACTAGTACCTTCCACAGTCCGGATTTCGCCATCCATGTCTGTATTCACATTGAAGGCACTGGGTCTGACGGTTCAACTTACAGCCCAGGTCTTGGCTCAAAACAACAGGACGATAAACGACGCTCAGGTGGCTTGGTCGAGCAGCAACTCAGGTGTAGCGACGGTCAACGCTCAGGGCCTGGTAACTGCAGTCGGTGTCGGAACTGTGAATATCACGGCGAGATCAGGGAGTGTGACGGCAAGTGTCGAGGTTCGGGTGTCACAAGAATTAGACAAGTTTGTCGTCGAGCCTTCGATTGTCATGTTATCGGCTGTCGGAGAGACGGTTCAACTAACAGCAATCATACAGGATTCGAATGAGAATCCGATACCGCAGGCCAGCGTGACGTGGTTGAGCTACGAAACGGATATCGCAACCGTCAACAACCAGGGGTTGGTAACCGCAGTTGGTAACGGCAGCACAGTAATCGTTGCGAGACACAGAGGGCTTAGAATCGAAGTTCCGGTTACAGTTTCGGTACGAAGTCCTGACAGGGAGATCCTGGTCTTACTTTACAACCAGACTGATGGAGCAAACTGGAACAGATCTTCTAACTGGCTGAGCGAGAAACCAGTGAGTGAGTGGGCAAACGTTACTGTGGATAGCCAGGGCAATGTCAGGGAATTATGGCTTCGTTCGAACAACCTAAAAGGTCGGATTCCCGGTGAATTCGGGCAGTTGTCCCATCTCGAGAAACTGGACTTGTCAGATAATGAACTAGAAGGTTCCATTCCACCTGAGTTAGGTCGCCTGGCGAAACTCGAACAGCTCGTACTGAACAATTCTCAGTTGACAGGTAGCATACCGCGGGAGATTGGGCAACTGAGCCAGTTAGAGGCGCTGTTTCTCCACGAAAACAGACTGACAGGATCTATACCACCGGAAACGGGGCAACTCGCAAATGTCGTGGAGGTGTTTTTAAACGGTAACCAGTTGACTGGGTCAATACCCGCGGAACTGGGACAGCTTACACACCTTACAACTCTGGTGCTGTCCCATAATCAACTGTCGGGACCCCTTCCTCCAGAGATGGGACAGCTACATCGACTGGAAGCACTCTTCCTCAATGACAACCCCGACCTTTCCGGACCACTGCCCAGAGAGTTTCTCAACATCGGTCAGGTCAGGCTGTATGCGCAAAACACAGCGCTGTGCGCACCCCTAGATGCCGAGTTCTATGACTGGTTGTTGGAAATCCAATCTTCAGATCGCATTGCCTCGTGTGAGTTTACAGGTTCGGACCGCGATGTCCTGGCCGTTATGTACAATGAGATGGGAGGAGGAAACTGGACAGAACGGCAGAACTGGCTCACAGACCGGCCAATCGGCGAATGGTTCGGAGTCGAGACCAATACGAATGGGCAAGTGCGATCAATCTCACTTCCAGATAACATGATTTCGGGGGACATACCTTATGAGTTGGGGAAGTTGACTGAACTGGAGATTCTGGATCTTTCCGGCAATCTTCTGACGGGACCTCTTCCTCCCACAATGGGCGAGTTGGGGAACCTCGTTAATCTGCAACTTCAGAACAATATCGGTCTAACCGGTTATCTTCCACACGAATACACAAAACTTCACAATCTGGAGCATTTGATATTATACGGCACGCAGATATGTGCGCAAAACGCAAGCGATATTGAAGCATGGCTGGAGGGGATTCCGGATAGACGCATCACCAACTGCGATGATCTCAGGTTCGATCGAATCGCACTGGATGCACTGTATAATCGTACCCGAGGTCGCAACTGGACCGACAACGACGGCTGGGGAAGTAACGAATACGTAGGCACCTGGCACGGTGTGACCACGAATGAAGACGGACGCGTAACCGGCCTGCAACTCGCTGAGAACAACTTGCAGGGAAGGTTGCCTTCGGAAATATACCTTTTAAGATTCCTTACACATCTTGATCTCTCCGACAATCCAAATATTGGCGGGCCACTGCCTCCAGAGATCACGCGTCTCGATCTGGATACGCTTCTACTGACCGGCACCCAGTTCTGCTTCTCCGAAGACGACGAGTTTCAAGACTGGCTCAGTACGGTCGAACACGTCAGTTACGAGACCTGTGGCGTCATTAACCCACATCCCGACCTGGATGCGCTCACCGCGTTTTTCAATGCTACGAACGGACCCGGATGGAAGGACAAGAACAACTGGTTGAGTCAGAGTCCGATAGAAACCTGGTATGGTATTGTGGTTGACGAAGAGGACAGAGTGGCTGAAATAAACATGTTTGCCAACGACCTGACAGGAGAGATTCCACCTGAGATCGAAGAACTCTCCAAATTGAAGCGACTATACCTCGAGAGGAACAGTATTTCCGAGAGTATTCCCGCCGAGATCGGTAAACTCCAGCATCTCGAGACACTTTATTTAGCGTACAACGACATCTCCGGTACCATACCACCGGAAATCGGACAACTCGGGAACCTCACTACTTTGCTGCTTCAGGAAAACGCATTGACGGGTACGATTCCACCAGAGATAGGACAGCTATCTAACCTGGAGATATTGAGGCTGGATGATAACGATCTGGAGGGCGACATCCCAGACGAAATCGGGGAACTTACAAGTCTAACCACGCTAATCCTGGGAACCAACCGACTATCGGGGCATATACCTGAGGAGATTGGACAACTTAAGAACCTTACCCTTCTGGATCTTTCAGAGGGTCTGCTGACGGGAGTCATTCCAAGGGAAATCTGGCGCCTCGACAAACTGGAGGGACTGAGACTTTCTATCAACCGTCTGTCGGGATCCGTCTCAACGGAAATCGCCCGACTGACGAACCTGAAAGAATTCGACATAAGGCATAACATGGATATGTCTGGCAGGCTTCCGCGGCAAATAACCTCGCTCAGTCTCACCCATCTACTTACCCTGGGAACATCGATCTGCATACCTGCCGATGCCGAATTCCAGACTTGGTTGAGGGGCGTGCCGGTCAGAGAACTTTCAGAACCCTGTAATATCTAGCCCGTCGCTTATTGTGGCAGATCAAAATGGTACAACGAGGAATGTGCAAAGAGGGGTAAGCTGTGAATGTCAGCGCAGGTGTTCAACAAGGACGTCAACGCAATGGGATATACAAACGGAGAGGGTGGGATTCGAACCCACGGTGCCCGGAGGCACAACGGTTTTCGAGACCGTCCGATTCAACCACTCTCGCACCTCTCCGGTAACCTCGGTTCGACAGCCGGGCTGCTCGCTCCGCCTGGTCCGCTCGCGCTCCGTTTCTCCCGGAAGAAATCCTTCAGCAGTTCGGAGCAGGATTCCGACAGAACACCTCCAGTTACCTCCACCTGGTGATTCAGCCGGTTGTCCCGCACGATATCGCGAAGGGAACCACAGGCCCCGGTCTTGGGATCGGCCGCACCGTACACCAGGCTATGCAAGCGGGCCAGCACGATCGCTCCCGCGCACATGGCACAGGGTTCCAGCGTAACGTAGAGCGTGGCGCCATCCAGCCGTTCATACCCCAGCGCGGCGCAGGCCTCGCGGATCGCGAGCATTTCAGCATGGGCCGTAGGGTCGCGTAAACGCTCCACGCGATTCTGACCCCGTCCGATGACCACGCCGTCGTGTACGATCACGGCCCCTACAGGCACATCGCCAGCGGCCTCGGCCGACCTGGCTTCTTCAAGCGCCAGCCGAAGCCATCCTTCGTGTTCACCGTGGTCGCAACTCATGCTTCCGCGTCCCGTTAAATATACGCCCGGAGGGAGTCGAACCCCCAACCTCCTGATCCGTAGTCAGGTGCTCTATCCAATTGAGCTACAGGCGCTCAGGGTCAGCAAATCAGAGCACCAGAAATTACGGTTCGGGACCGAAAAAGTCAAGTTGATTTTGACGTCGGACACGGTGCATGGAACGTCGAAATTGGAGAGGTCACGCGTTTTTACGAGCGCGCCGTTCATGATAGACTTTACTTCGTTCGACGTACCCTTCCGCGGTCCGGTGAATGCGCTTGATCTGCTCGTCCGTGACGGAACGTACTACGCGTCCGGGAACGCCTACCACAAGGGTTCCCGACGGCACCTCCATGTGCTCCAGTACCAGCGCGCCGGCGCCGATGATGCTGTGCCTGCCTATGCGCGCGCCGCTGAGGATCACGGCGCCCATGGAGATCAGCACGTGGTCTTCCACTACCGCGCCGTGTACGATGGCGCGGTGTCCCACGGTCACGCCCTTCCCAAGCACGGTGGGCATTCCGGCGTCGATGTGGAGTACGCTGCCGTCCTGTACGTTGGTCCCCTCGCCGATGGAAACCGGCTCGTCGTCGGCCCGGATCACCACCTGGTACCACACGCTCGCGTCCCTGCCGATATCGACCGCCCCGATCAGGTCCGCGCTTTCCGCCACGAAGGCGGAGGGATGGATACGGGGAGTCTGGTGGACATACCTGTTGGAGGTCATGGGAGACTCTTTTCGGGCCGCGGTTTCGAAATCCGCGGTCTTCCGGCCGCGGCGGCAAACCTTCCTGCGGTATGCTGTCCGCAGGATACGGCGGCAAACCGGTCCGGCGGTCTGATTCCAGGCGCGTTCACGCCAGCGCACTACCCCGCTGCGTCCTGTCCCCGGCGCACCCGGGGAATGACATAAGGCCCTCGCGGGACGACCGCTATGGTGGCGTCGGCTCCGTGGCGCCCGATGGCCCGCGCTATGCCGGCCTCGACGGACGGGACGGGCTCGACCAGGCAGGCCCGCGCGTCGTCGTCACTCAATCCTTCCGTGTACAGGTATATCTTGCCTTTCTTCAACGCCTTGACCAATTCCTCGATCTCCCACTGGTCGATGGTGAACACGCCCGGCTGCCGGATCCATTCGATAAAGGCGTCGATATCCGTCGTCTTCCGCAGCAGCCCCTCGAACTCCGCGCTGCCGATCCCGTCGGCGCATCCGGCGGCGATGACGATGGATCCGCCTTCCCGGAGGATGTCCAGCACGCCGACCATGCCCTTCACGGCCTGGTAGAAGGTGGTGTCCAGGGGATAGCCGGCCGACGAGGTGACTACGATGTCCACCGGTTCCTCGACGGTAGCCATGACCATGCCGTCCACGTGGCCTACACCGTGGCGGTGCGCCTGATCGAGTTCGCCGGCAAACACCCCGGTGACGCGGCGGTCCTCGTCCATGGCGACATTGAGAATGAAATCGACCCCGGCCCGCCGGGCGATCTCGAGAGCTGCTTCGTGGAGCGGGTTGCCGTCCAGCACGCCCGTCGTGGCGCGGGGGTGTTCGAGGATATCCGGACCATGCAGGTGCTCGATCGTCTCCACGCCGACGAGTCCCGGCGCGACCAGCTTGCGTCCACCCGAATACCCGGCCATGAAATGGGCTTCGATCAGACCGGTAAGCACCTTGAGATCGCTCTCCACGTACCTGCGGTCCACGTGGATCGGTATCCCGGTGCTCGTGGCGCCCAGATGGGCCTGTTCGTCTCCGTTGCGCGCGATATGGTTTACGACGGGATAGCGGTCGACCACGGCGTCGGTCAGGATCTCGCGGAGCTGGGCTTCGTCCATGGGGGCGTGCAGACCCGTGGCGACCAGGAGGGTGATGTCCTCCGGCCTGATCCCGCTTCGCTCCAGGCATTCCAGGAGGGGTTGCAGGATGATGTCGTGGGGCACGGGCCGGGTAATGTCGGAGACGACCACGCAGGCGTTCCGGCGTCCCCGGGCGAGTTCCGCGAGCGGCGGGCCCGCCACGGGCCGGCGCAGCGCCTCCCAGGTCTCGGCCACGGGGTCATCCAGCGGCGGCGTCTCCCGCATGTTAAGGACCGCCACGAGATGCTCGTCAGGCACAGTCACTTCGAGCCCAGTCTTATGGTAGTCAAGCGTGATGTTCACGACGGCTCCTTAAGCGTCTTTTCGTTCGATGGTGAGCCCCGGTCCCGGCACGGGTTCGAGTATGCCCGCGGCGCCGGCCTCCGTCATGGTCCGGATCAGTTCGTGGGGTGATTCGTGAAGCGCGACGATGGCGCCGCTGCTGCCCGCGAGCTTGGCGCCGGACGCGCCCGCCTGCCGGGCGAGTTCGATGAACCGGTCGTCCTCCGGGTTGGATCCGCCGAGTGACTGCGTCAATGCCTGGTTTTCGTTCATCAGCTTTCCCAGTGTGTCGAGCCGGTTTTCAAGCATCGCTTTCTTGCCGTCCCGGGCCAGGGCCGCGATGGCATCGTAGGCTTCGACCACTTCGGTTTCTCCGGCGAGCCACCGTTCTCTAAGCGGCGTATGCACGCCCCCGGATACGCGCTGTCCCCCCGTGATGACCACGACGACCGGCAGCGTCACGACGGAGGTCATCGGCTCCATAGTGGCAAAAGGATCGGTCCCGTATTCCAGGTGGAATTCCTTTCCCCTGAAATCCATATAATGCAACCCGCCGAAGGTACACATGTAGGCGTCCTGGTACCCGCAGAAAGTCAGGTTCTGGTACTCGATCCGGCGGACGAGTTCCGCCAGGTGGTACGGACTGTGGCGGATGCCGCGGTAGGCGAGCAGGCCGGCGACCATGGATACGAGCAGTGCGGTAGACCCCGACAGGCCGGCGCGGAAGGGGATATCGGTCGACCACGAGATCCTGACGCGCAGGTCCGACGATTCGGTACCGGCCAGCGCGACCCGGGCGATATCGAAAATGTCTTCCCTTGTGGCCAGGTCGTCCGGCGACGCGATGACCCGCTGTTCGGCGCCGGCGTCCAGGATCAGGCGGTCCGCCGGCCGAATCACGACGCTTGCCCTTTCCTTCGTCGAGCACGAGATCACGCTGCCGCCGTACATGTCGGTCGGATTGCCTACAATGCCGACGCGGCCGGGCGCGGATGCGGTAACGGTTCCGTTCACCTGGACTCCCATTGGCGCGCGCCGACTGGCACGAGTTGTTCAAGACGGTATGCGCGCCGAAACGCACCTGGCATGCGGTATGCGCACGCTGATCATGACTCGTTCAACCGCCCTTTCAGGCGATCCCGAAAGGCCGTTCCGTCCGTCTCATCTGCCAGGGCGTAGTCGGCAAAGGCTTCCCAGTAGGTCAGGGGCGTGCCGATGTCGTAGCGCCTGTTGCCAGTTTCGAGGGGAACGCACCATACCGTTCCGCCCGCCCGGAGCAGGTAGCGGATCGCGTCGGCAAGCCACAGTTCGCCCTTACTTCCCCGCGGCGTCGCCTCCAGCGCCGGGAAGATGCCCGGGCCGCATATGTACCGGGCCGACACGGCGTATCGGCTGGGCGCATTTTCCACGGACGGCTTCTCCACGATATCATCGATGGGAAATGCCGTGCCGGATTCGTACCTGGGCCGTACGATACCGTACCTCGACACCATCTCTTCGGGTACGTATTCCACCGCGATGGTACACGCGGCGTCCTCCTTCGCGTGGGTCTCCATCATGTGCCGCACGACGTCGCCTTCCTCCTCCGACCGGATGACGGCGTCACCCCAGGCCACGACGAAGGAGTCCGATCCCGCGAAGGACGCGGCCAGCCGTACGGCATCTCCGTTGCCGGCCGGGACGTCCTGTCGGACGAATGAATAGTCAAGCGCGGGCGGTCCGGTCTGATCCGACTGATCCCGACCAGGGTGTTCACGGTGTGCGCGGGGCCCCTGCAAGTCTGCCCGCCCGCCGGGTTCGAAGTATTCCTCGATCGCTTGTTTGCGGCTGGACGTCACGAAGAGGATGCGTTCGATCCCCGCGGCCGCCAGTTCATCCACGACGCGGTGTATCGCAGGTTTGCGGCCCAGGGGCAGCATTTCCTTGGGAACGGATAGCGTAAGCGGAAGCATCCGCGTGCCCAGGCCCGCGACGGGCACCACGGCCTTGCGGATCATCCACCACCGTCCCGCCGCGCGTTGCGGACCGTTTCCACGTATTTTCGGGCCGTATCGGTGAGCACGTGCCATTCGCCCGCGGCCACGGCGGCCTTGTCGACCAGGTTCCCGCCCACAGCGATGGCGCAGGCGCCCGCCCGGATGAAGTCGCCCGCGTTATCCAGGTCCACCCCGCCCGTCGGCATGAGATCGACCTGGGGAAGCGGCGCCCTGACGTCCTTGAAATACCGGGGTCCGACCGCCGTTGCGGGAAACACCTTCACGATGTCCGCCCCGCACTCCCAGGCCGTCAGGATCTCCGTCGGCGTCAACGCGCCGGGAATGACGATCTTGTCGTACCGCCGGCAGAGGGTGATGACGTCCGGGTTCAGCGTCGGCGTAACGATATACTCGGCCCCGGCCAGTATCGCGGCACGGGCTGTCTCGGGGTCCAGCACGGTGCCCGCGCCGAGGAGGAGCTCGCCCTCCAGCCGGTCCGCGCATGCGCCGATGACATCAAGGGCGCCGGGCGTCGTCATGGTGATCTCGACGGCCCCGATACCGCCCCTGCCAATGGCCTGGGCGACATGGACCAGATTGTCGGGGCTGTCGGCCCGGAGCACCGCGACCACGCCCCCGGCCTTGATGCTTGCTAGGTTTTCAGCTCTCGTAGACATGGATCCACTCCGTTGCGGTTCTACTCCAACGTGACTTTCACCTTGCGCTCCGGACGCTCGTGCAGGTGCCCGTGCCCCGTCAGGGCGACGCCGAGACGGATCGATGGCTTGCCGCCCACGGGGAATATATGATGGAAAGTCAGGGCCGGCACGTAGATGAAATCGCCCGCCTTCGCGTGGACGGTTTCGTCTCGGCCCTCGATCACCCAGTCGATCTCTCCCTCCAGCACCAGCCACCATTCGTCGTAGTCGTGGCAGTGGTTGTCGTTGATCGTACCTGATTCCTGCCAGATGAACGCTGCCGTCACGTGGTCCGCGGCTACGACGGCGCAGGAGGCGGGCGGGGGACCGATCCGTTCCTTGATCTCATCGATATTGATCCTGTTTAGCGCGGCATGCATGACTGGGTTCGGTGGGGCCATCGTGGAACTCCTTGAGATTGGATCGTAGGAATGTGGACCGTGCGGCATTTCCGCGTGAAATCGTTGCGGTCGTCACGCGACACGGTACCGGGCTATGGTTTCCTCGTTCACCGTGACGCCCAGTCCGGGTCCGTCGGGGACCGCCACGAATCCGTCGTCATCGAGAGTAAACCGCTCGTGGGTCAGTTCGTGCCGAAGCGGCGAATCCGACATGCAGAATTCGAAGACGGACGCGTTGGGCAGGGAAGCCAGCGCGTGGAGCGACGCCGCCATGGTGATGCCGCTCTTGTAACTGTGGTTGACGACCTTGCGACCGTGGCCGTGGGCAGTCCGCCCCGCCGCCGTCATCGTCGAGATGCCGCAACGGCCCGGGTCGGGTTGAATCCAGTCCAGTCCACCCTCGGTGATCAGGCGTTCGAAATCCTCGAGACGGGATTCGGCTTCTCCGGTGGCAATGGGAACCGGGCTCTCCGCGGTCAGCGCGGCGTACCCTTCGATATCGTCCGGGTGCAGCGGTTCTTCGATCCAGAAGGGCCGGTATTCGGCAAACTGCCGCGACCGGGTTAGCGCGGTCTCCCAGTCCCACACCTGCCCCGCGTCGATGAGTACGTCCACGTCGTCACCTGTTCCCCGCCGGGCTTCCCGCACCAGTGCGACGTCCTGCTTCTCGTCCTTGCCCATGGGGCCCCAGCCGAACTTGACCGCAGTGAATCCCTGGTCGGCGAACTTCCGGCCGATGGTCCGGGTCGCCGCGGGCGTGTCGCCGAACAGGACGGAAGCATAGGCCCGGAACCTGAGCCTGCGCGCGCCGCCCAGGAGCTGGTAGACGGGCTGCCCGCTCGCCTTCCCGGCGATGTCCCAGAGCGCCAGGTTGACGCCCGCCATGGCGTGCCGGCCTGCGCCGACCCGGCCATAGTAATTTGCCGCGTCCATCATCCGGTCCGTGCACGCGTCGATATCCAGGGGATCGGCGCCGGACAGCGCGTTGGCCAGGCCGTTGCAGATCTGGTGGGACAGGGGCGCGTCGATGACGGCCTTTACCACGGTGGGACACGAATCGACTTCGCCCCAGCCCGTTACGCCTTCGTCCGTTTCGATTTTTACCAGGCAGGTATCCTGCGTTCCGTCACAGGCTTCCGTAATTTCCGGCAGCCGCAAAACCAGCGCAGAAACCTCGACGATCCGCACGCTCGCGTCCTCCATTTCCATCAATCCGGCACCGTGGAATCACGCCGGTAATTTGTGAAACGACGTGGGGGGTGTCAAGGGGAGATGCCCCCGAACCGGAGGCGATGCACGGTCCATGAATTCCGCGCTTCGACATCGGATTTTCCGTGGTTGAATACACGTTCCGGTACGGCCCGGACCCGGGAAATAAACCTTGACACCCCGGCGCGCCTGCTTGCACTATTGAGGCTGAACCGCCGGTATGCCCGCTCGTTTCACGAACCGGCGGAATCCCCCTGTTTCATCGTGGTGCATCAGAAAACCTGACCCTATGATCCGATACATCATATACCGCATCGTGGGCCTGGTCGGCGTGCTGTTCCTGGTCACGATCATTACCTTCAGCCTGATGCATGCGGTACCGGGCGGCCCGTTCGACGAAGAGAAGATGCCCCTGTCGGCCGAGGCCAAGGCCAATATCCTGCGCAAATACGGCCTGGACCGGCCCCTGTACGAGCAGTACGGACGGTACATGTGGAACGCGCTGCAATTCGATTTCGGCATTCCCTTCCAGAGTCCGGGCGAGACGGTAACGGACCTCATTGCGCGCACCTGGCCCATCAGCATGCAGCTGGGTGGCATGGGCCTCGCCGTGGCCTTTTCCTTCGGCATCCTCCTGGGCATCCTGTCCGCCATAAAACAGAACACCTGGATGGACTACGGGACCACTGTGCTCGCGACCCTGGGGATTACTGTGCCCAGTTTCGCCATTTCCATCCTGTTCATCGTCCTCTTCGCGACCATATGGCGGGTCCTGCCCACGGGCGGCTGGGGCGGACCCGAGACCTGGATCATGCCGGTGATCGTATACGCCCTGGGACCCATGGCCATCATCGCCCGGTATACCCGTTCGAGCGTGCTCGAGAACCTGCGCATGGACTACGTGCGCACGGCGCGGGCCAAGGGGCTCAAGGAGCGGAGCGTCCTGTTCATCCACGTGCTGAAGAACTCCCTGATCCCCCTGCTGACCATCATGGGGCCGATGCTGCCCGGCGTGATGACCGGATCGCTCTTCGTGGAAGGCATTTTCCGCATACCGGGCCTGGGACAGTTCTTCGTCACCAGCATCTTCGAACGGGATTATCCCATGATCATGGCGCTGACGCTGCTCGTCGCGGTGCTGATCGGCATCGTCTACCTTATCACCGATATTCTCTACGCGCTTGTGGATCCCAGGGTCAGATACGTTCGCGGGAGCAAGTAATGGCCAACGAGTCTTCACGTTCGGGACGTACATTCCTGGATTACCTGGGCATCTCCGTCCGTGGATTCTGCATGGGCGTCGCCGATGTGGTACCTGGGGTTTCCGGGGGCACGATGGCCTTCATCCTCGGCGTGTACGAAGAGCTGCTGGACGCCGTGCATTCGGTCAACGTAAGGTTTCTTCGGTCGCTGGCTACCTTTAGGTTGCGTGAGGCGCTCGCCGATTTCCCCTATCCTTTCCTGATCGCCCTCGTAACCGGGATCATGGTGGCGATTTTCAGCCTGGCCCGGTTTTTCGCCTGGGCGCTCGCCCACCATCCCGTCCTGGTCTGGGCCTTTTTCTTCGGACTGGTGCTCGCGTCGATCATCACCGTCCGGGGCAAGGTATCCGCCTGGACCGCGACGGAGGTGCTCGCGTTGCTGCTGGCGGCAGCGGCGGCCTTCGTACTGGTGGGCGCCGTCCCGGTCGAGACGACCTCCGCCGCGTGGTTCGTGTTCCTGAGCGGAGCCATCGCGATCTGCGCGATGATCCTGCCCGGCATCTCGGGTTCTTTCATCCTGGTCATTCTGGGGAAGTACGAGTACATGCTCAACGCCGTGGTCCAGCGCGATTTCCTGCCCATTCTGATCTTCGGGTGCGGAGGCATCCTGGGGCTGGTTTTCTTCGCGCGGGTGCTCAGATGGCTGTTACGCCGCTACCACGACGTGACCGTGGCGGCCCTCATCGGCCTCATGGCCGGCTCACTACGTAAGATCTGGCCGTGGAAGGAAACGGTGGAAACGTTCACGAACAGCCAGGGCGTGGTGAAACCCCTGATCGAGCAGAACGTCCTGCCCGCGGCCGTGTCGGAAGAAGTCCTGCTGGCCATTACCCTGGGCATCGCGGGCTGCGCGATCGTACTGGTCATCGAGCATCTCGCGACGAGACGCTCCACAGAAAAAACGGAAGACTAGCTAACGGAAAGCCGGCACCATGACGGAAATCACCCCATCCACCGGCGGCCTGTGGCGCGACGCCCTTCGCCGGTACATGAAGAACAAGCTGTCCGTCGCCGCGGGGATCATCATCATCGTCATCTCGTTCATGGCCATCTTCGCGCCATGGGTCTCGCCGTCCCATTATTCCGAGGCCAATTTCGACGCTGCGTGGCAGTTTCCGTCCTGGACCCACCCCATGGGCACGGACAGCATCGGCCGGGATTACTTCAGCCGGATCGTATACGGCGCCCGGATCTCGCTCATCGTGGGATTCGTCGCGCAGATGATCTCCCTGCTGATCGGGGTGCCCCTCGGGGCTATTGCCGGATTCAAGGGAGGCAAGGCCGATTACATCGTCATGCGCCTGGTGGACGTCATGTCGGTGTTTCCCAGCCTGCTGTTCGCCATACTGATCATGGCCTGGCTGGGAAGCGGACTGAGCAACGTGCTGTTCGCCATCGGCGTGACCGGCTGGGTGGGCGTATGCCGCCTCGTCCGCGCGCAGTTCCTGTCGCTCCGCGCGTCCGACTTCGTCCGGGCCGCCCGGTCCATGGGCGCCTCCAACGTGCACACCATCGTCCGCCACATGCTGCCCAACGCCCTCAGCCCCATCATCGTCGGCCTGGCCATGGGCATTCCCCAGGCCATCTTCGCCGAGGCGGGATTGAGCTTCCTCGGACTGGGCATCAATCCGCCCACGCCGAGTTGGGGCCAGATGGTCAGCAGCCATCTGCCCAACGTGATCTACTACTGGCACCTCGCCCTCTTTCCGGTTTTCATGATCGCCCTGGTCATGCTCGGTTTTTCGCTCATCGGCGACGGCCTCCGAGACGCCCTCGACCCGAGGATGAACGAGTAGGGGTCCCGCCCCATGGCAGGTGCAGCATGCGAAAACAGACCGGCACATCGGTTCTTCGGCCTACTTTCTGCCTCTTTCTCGCCGCGGGTATAGCCTGTTCGGCCTATGGCCTGGTCGATACCCTCCTTCCCGCAAACGGACCGCGTTACGTCAACTCCATCGGGGTGCCGCTGCCCGATGACGCCCTGCCCCCGGAACAACAGGTCCTTCGCGTATTCTCCGAATCCCGGCCCTACAACGAGTGGTTCCGTACGGTATACAAGGGCGCCGCGGGCAAGTACATCATCGCCGAGCCGCTTACGCGCACCAACCGGAATTTCGTGTTGCGAGGCGGCGCCGCGGAACGGTGGGAGATGTCCGATGACGGACTGGTATGGACTTTCCACCTTCGGCCGGGGCTGCAGTGGAGCGACGGCAAGCCGCTGACGGCCCGTGACTACGTCTTTTCCCTCCGCCGGGGCGCCGACCCGGAAAACGCTTACGACTTCGGGTGGTACTACCAGCCGATCCGGAACTGGCGGGACGTCGTCGCCCGTAAGGTGCCCGTGGACTCCCTCGGGGTGTGGGCAACCGACGACCTTACGCTCCATGTCGCCACTGAAGACCCCACGCCCCATCTGCCCCTGCTGCTCACCTATTCATGGGTGTCGCCCGAGCACGCGGTACGTAAATACGGCGACACCTGGTCCACCCGTCCCGAGACCTGCATTTCATCGGGTCCCTTCGTCATGGTGGAATGGATCAAGGGCGAACGGATGGTCTACGAGGCCAATCCCATGTACCGCGGGGCCGACAGACCCTACCTGGAGAAACTGGTCCACAAGATGTTCAACCTGACCACGCCGCCTCCGCGGCTGCCGGCATACGAGGCCGGCGAGATCGATTTCACCGACGTGGAGAACCAGGCGGAACTGGCCCGGCTGCTTTCCGATGACAACCTGAGCGGCCAGGTGCATACCTGGCCCAATTTCTGGACCCACTACTTGTTTTTCGACGTCACGAAACCACCGTTCAACGACCGCAGAGTGCGTCTGGCCATGAGTCTCGCCATCGACCGGGCCGCCATATGCCGTTCCGCGCTGAAGGGATTCGCCATACCCGGCTATGCCATGCTGCCGCCCGGATTCCCGGCCTTCTCCGGTAACGTGTACGAGGAGAGCCAGCGATACGATCCGGAGCGTGCCAGGCAACTCCTGGCGGAGGCCGGCTACCCGGATGGACGCGGGTTGCCCGAGCTGGACATGTGGCTGCGCAACGAGATCGCCATGCACCGCGACGCGGCCGAGGGCCTGCAGGCGATGCTGCAGCGCAACCTCGACATGAAGGTCGAAGTGCGCAACGTGGAGAACAAGGTCTTCATGGACGGCCTGAACAACCATACGCTGGCCTTCGGGCTGGTGCCCTACGAATTCGACTTCGTGGATCCGAGCAACCTCCTCGGGCTCTGGCGGTCCAACGGCCGGCACAACTGGAACAATGCCGCCTTCGACGCCCTGATGACGGCGGCCGACGCCGAGGTCAGGGACCCGGATCGCCGCATTGCCCTGTACAGGGAGGCCGAACGGCTCCTGGTGGAGGACGTGGCCGGCGTGTTTCTGTGGCACAGGCAGCGGGCGCAGGTCTGGAAGCCCTATCTGAAAGGCTCGGCGCTGGAACCGAACGCGTCAGGGTTCCGGACATGGCGGGGGGACCAGGTGATGAGTTCTTCGATCACCCTGTACATTGGGGGAGACGAACCGGAATTGGCCCTTCCAGGGCGGTAATGGCGAGTGTGGAGGCACGAAGCACGGACAGACAGCGAACCGTAGCAGGGAGCGGTTTCAGGAGGCGATCATGATACTCAAACAGTATTACCTGGGATGCCTGGCCCACGCGTCCTATTTCATCGGGGACGAGGCATCGGGGGCCGCGGCCGTGGTGGATCCGCAGCGCGACATCGACCAGTACATCGAAGAGGCCAAAACCCGCAACATGGCCATCGGCCATGTCTTCCTGACCCACTTCCACGCGGATTTCGCCGCGGGCCACCTGGAGCTGAGGGACCGTACCGGCGCCGTGATCCACCTGGGCGCGCGGGCCGAGGCGGACTACGCCTTCGAGCGTATGAGGGATGGCGGCAGCATGAACCTGGGCGCGATCCGGTTGCAATTCATCGAGACGCCCGGACACTCTCCCGAATCCGTCTGCATCCTGGTCTTTGACCCCGAGAAGGAGGCCGCGCCTTACGCCGCGCTGACCGGGGACACCCTGTTCATCGGCGACGTGGGCCGTCCGGACCTGAGAGCCGCCCTCGGCTGGAAAGCCGCCGACCTCGCCGACCTGCTCTACGACTCCCTTCACGGGAAACTGCTTCCGGCTACCGTCGATGAAACCCTCGTCTACCCCGCCCACGGCGCCGGTTCGTTGTGCGGAAAGAACCTGAGCACGGACACAGTCTCCACCATGGGCGAGCAGGAGAAGTTCAACTACGCCCTGCAGCCCATGGACAGGGATACCTTCACCCGCCTGATCACGACGGACCAGCCGGAGGCGCCGGCGTACTTCACGTACGACGCCGTGTTCAACGCGAAAGAGCACGATACGCTGGACCATCTGCTGAAGCGGAACCTGAACCCGCTCTCGCTGGACGAGGTATTGAACAGGGCGGGCGCCGGCGGCCAGGTGCTCGACACACGGGACGCCGCCGAATACGAAGGCGCGCACCTGAAGGGCAGTATCAACATCGGGCTCGGGGGACAATACGCCAGTTGGGCCGGTACCCTGCTGCGGAGGGACAGGCCGATCGTGCTGGTTACGGAATCGGGTGCCGAAGAGGAATCCGCCCTGCGCCTCGGCCGCATCGGATTCGACCACATCGCCGGATACCTCGATGGGGGCATGCACGCGCTGGCGGACCGGCCGGACCTGGTGGGCCGGACCGACCGCATCACCGCGGCCACGCTTGAGGACAGGCTGGACAGGGATGACCCTCCACCGGTGATCCTCGATATCCGTTCCGGGAGCGAACGGACGGAAAAACATATCCCGGGGAGTCTCCACGTACCGTTGAATCACCTGGAGCAACGCCTGGAAGAGATTCCCGGAGACGCGACGGTGATCGTCCAGTGCGCCGGCGGATACCGCTCCGCCATGGCGGCCAGCATCCTGAAGCGGCACGGCATCGACGACGTCATGGACCTGGTCGGGGGGTTGTCGGCCTGGGAAGCCGTCCGGCGGGAATCCGCGCACTGACGGGCGGAAGGCACCGGACGGCCAGGACCCCTCCGGTCAGCGGTGGGGCGGGATTTTCCGCGGACGCGATAATCCGGGCCTGGCTTACTTGTACATCGGCACGTTGATTTCCATGAGGTCCCGCGCAACCCGCACGGCCGGGAAGATTTTGCGCGCCTCGGCGGCCAGCGGCCCGTCCTGCATGTAGCGGGAGCTGATATGGGTCAGCACCAGGCTGCCGACCTTCGCGCGGCGGGCGATGCGCGCGGCCTGTACGACCGTGGAGTGGTGTTTCTGCCGGGCCTGCGCCCGGAGGTCGTCGCTGAACATGCCGTCATGGATCAGTACGTCCGCCTCGTGGGCAAGCGAAGCCACCTGGTCGCAGGGCCGGGTATCCGTGGCATACACGATTTTGCGCCCCTTGCGGGCGGGACCCAGCACCTGCCGGGGTTCGATCACGCGTTTATCCTTCAGCGTAACGGATTCACCCGCCTGAAGCCGGCCGTAGAGCGGACCGGGGGGTACGCCCAGCCGCCGCGCCTCCTCGACCAGAAACAGTCCGGGCCGTTCCCTTTCCTGGAACGAGAAGGCCAGCGTGAAACAGCTGTGTTCCGCGGGGACGGCCTCGATAAAAACCGTATCGTCCTCCGAAACCAGCCCGCCCTTGTGCTCCGTGACGATCACCGGAAAGGGACACTGGTGGCCCAGGAAGCGCCGGTTGCCCTCGACGAAGTCGGTGATGCCCGGCGGTCCATAGATGTACAGGTCCCGTTCCCTGGGTATCTGCCCCATGGTCATCAACAGGCCGGGCAGTCCCATGACGTGGTCGCCGTGCAGATGGGAAATATAGATCCCTTCGATCTTGCTCAGGGCCAGTTTCGCCCGGACCATCTGCGTCTGGGTGCCCTCGCCGCAGTCGAAGAGGAACACACGGCCGTCGCACTGGACTGCTACGGACGGCAGGTTGCGCGTCAGGGTCGGTACGGCGCCGCCGGAACCCAGGATTACAATGTCTATGATCATGGTGGATAGATGGACTGTCCGTATTCGGTGGGTGCCTATTCCTGCCGCATCTCGACGGGTGTCTGTTCCTGCCGCGCCCCGCAGATCGCGTCGGTCATGCGGACCACGCGTCCCATTTCCCTGACGTCGTGCACGCGGACGATGCCGGCGCCGTTGGCGACGCTCAGCGCGACGGCCGCCGCCGTGCCCTCCATACGGTCATCTTTCTCCGTGTCAAGCACGCGGCCGATGAATGACTTTCTCGACGGGCCGATGAGTATGGGTCGTTTCAGTTTTTTAAAGGACGCCAGAGACCGGATGAGGAGCAGATTGTCGCTGAGCCGCTTGCCGAAACCGATGCCCGGATCGATGATGATCTGCGATCTTCGGACGCCGTGCGCCACGGCGTGTTCGATGCGTGCGCCCAGCCAGTCCACGATTTCACCGACGGTATCCCGGTAGCCGGGGTTCCGCTGCATATCCTCGGGAGTCCCCGCGGCGTGCATAATCACCACGGGTACCCTCGCGGAGGCAACCGCTTCGATCATTCCCGGATCGGCGGTCAGGCCGCTGACGTCATTCACCATCCTGGCGCCGGCGCGCACGGCCCTGTGGGCTACTTCGGCTTTCCGCGTGTCGATGGAAACCGGCTGCTCGATCCGGTCCTTCAACCTTTCTATGACGGGGATGACCCGCCTGAGTTCCTCCTCCAGGTCGACCGGTTTCGCGCCCGGCCGGGTGGATTCACCGCCCACGTCGATTATGTCCGCGCCTTCGTCCGCCAGCCTCTGGCCGTGTCGCACGGCGGAATAGGGGTCCCAGTAGCGGCCGCCGTCGTGGAAGGAGTCCGGCGTAACGTTCAGGACGCCCATGACCCGCGTTCGTTCCGTGCAATCCCACTGGAACCCTTCGCCCTCGATGACCAGTTCACTACGCACGATCAGACTCCGGGGGCGGCCAGCGGAGGTTCCTTGAAAGGCGCGGGAGCGGGCGTTTTGTCCTCGTCGGCGCGTGTCTTTTCTTTTTGCCCGGTTGTATCCGCTTCGCCCTGCTCCTGCGTGACCGCGTGCTTCGCCGGCGATTCCAGTTGTATGCCCTCAAGCACCTGTTCCATCTGATCCCTGTCCAGCGTCTCGTGCTCGAGCAGGGCTTCGGCCATCCGGTGCAAGGTTTCTTCCCGTTCCGTGAGGATGGATTCCGCCCACTGCCGGCAGGATTCCATGATCCTGCGCATGTCTTCGTCGACTTTCACGGCCGTCTTGTTGCTGTAATCCCGCTTCCGGGTCAGTTCGCGTCCGAGGAACACTTCCCCTTCCTGGTTTCCCAGGGCCAGCGGGCCCAGTTCGCCCATCCCCCAGCCGCAGACCATGTGACGCGCCAGTTCCGTTGCGCGCTTGATGTCGTCCCCGGCCCCGTTGAACGTGTCGCCGGTCCCGATGCGCTCCGCGACCTGGCCGGCCAGCAGGCAGGCGATCTGTCCCCGGCACCAGGCTTCCGAATACAGGTACTGGTCTTCTTCCGGAATGGAATAGGTGAGCCCCAGCGCCTGTCCGCGAGGAATGATGGTGACGCTGTGCGGGGAGTCGATCTCAGGGATCAGGGCGGCGGTCATGGCGTGGCCGCTTTCGTGGTACGCGACGGTCCTGCGCTCTTCATCCGACATGACCAACTGGTGTTCCGAGCCCATGACGATGCGGTCCCTGGCCCGCTCGAGATCTGTCATGGTGATCCGCTTGTGGTCTTCCCGCGCCGCGAGCAGGGCCGCCTCGTTCACGATGTTCTCCAGGTCGGCGCCCGACATGCCCGGGGTGAGCCTGGCCATCGTCTTCAGGTCGACGCTCTCCGCCAGGGGTTTGTCCGCCGCCTTGATCTCCAGGATCTGCTCCCGTCCTCTTACGTCCGGCCGATCCACGGTGACGTGCCGGTCGAACCTGCCTGGACGGAGCAGTGCCGGATCCAGCACGTCGGGCCGGTTCGTGGCCGCGATGAGGACGACACCGCTATTGGGCTCGAACCCGTCCATTTCCACGAGCATCTGGTTCAGCGTCTGCTCCCGTTCGTCGTGTCCGCCGCCCAGGCCCGCGCCGCGGTGACGGCCCACGGCGTCCAGTTCGTCGATGAAAATGATGCACGGGGCGTTCTCCTTGCCCTGCTTGAACAGGTCCCGGACCCGGGAGGCCCCTACCCCCACGAACATCTCCATGAAATCGGCGCCGCTCATGGTGAAGAAGGGTACGTCCGCTTCACCCGCGACCGCGCGGGCCAGGAGCGTCTTGCCCGTACCCGGTGGACCCAGCAGGAGCACGCCTTTCGGCAGTCGCGCTCCGAACCGCTTGAACTTATCGGGATGCTTGAGGAATTCCACGACCTCCTGGAGGTCGCGCTTCGCCTCTTCGACTCCGGCCACTTCGCTGAACTTCACGCCGTCTCGCTCGCCGGTGAGCCTGGCCTGGCTCTTGCCCATGGAAAAGAGTCCCTTCTGTCCCCCCCGCATCTGGCGGAAGATGAGAATCCAGAGGCCGATGATGAGGAAGAGGGGCAGCAAGGTCAGCAGATGGGTATACCATGGGGCCGACTTCGGGCGTGCCGTAATCGTTACGTTCTGCCGGACCAGTTCATCGATCAGTTCCGTGTCTTCGAAGGGTATCTCGACCTTGAACCGCGTTTCCAGGGACTCCCTTTCACCCGCGACCGGCGTGCTGACCGCGTTTTTGAATTCCCCGACGACAGTCTTTTCGAGTATCGT
>JAJECR010000150.1 GCA_022821935.1 Candidatus Latescibacterota bacterium | reverse complement strand
ATGGGCCGGACCGGTCGTGGACGGGAAGGAAGTCACCGCCGTCCGGTAGTCTCCCCTGTCGAGCACGAATCGCTGCAGGGACGGAAGCTCGCCCGCCTCGATAAAATCATGCATCACGTCCGCGCGGGCGCCGTCGACCAGGAAAAAGACGCACCGCTTGTACGGCGTTTTCGCCATGCTTTCTCCTAAAAACTTAGGACATGGGTTTATTAAAAGTCCGAATTGCTATACAACAGGCTGGCTAATATACATTGTTTCTTACTCTGTTTCAAGGGTTTTCGCACGGAGGGTGCTGAGGAGTTCCTCGTAGGAAGACCTGCTGATCTTCTTGTAAAAGGCGTCCCGGTTGGCCAGCGCCACACTCGCCCCGTCGATCACCATGTCGTAGATGAGCCAGTCCCCCTGCTTAAGCTCCATCTTGTAATCGACGAGCGTTTTGGTGCCCTTGTACCATACCGTGGTTCGCACCAGCGACCGGCTGCCCCGCGTTTCCTCTCCGTCATATGTCGTCTTATCCGATCGCTTGCGCAGTTTGTCGAGGGCCCTGTTCTCCGTCCATTGACGCAGGACCGAAACGAACTCTTCCCGCTCCGCTTCCGTGCGCTCCCGCCAGTACCTGCCGAGCGAGATGCGGCTGTGCCGTTCGAAATCGAATCCCGATACGACGGCCTGGCGCACCAGGCTGTCCCGGACGGCTTCTGTGGTCGATCCGCCCAGGGCGCGCAACGCGGCATCCCTTTGCTTCAATGTCTCAATAGGAGAAGTCTCCTGAGCGTAACTGGCGAAAGCCAGCATGAATACCGCCACCCAGACCGAGACTGCGGTTATCCAGTGTATCTCACGTCGTAGCAAGTGCATGACCTTCCTCCGTACGCCATGCCGGATCAGGACCCGGTCCGGCTGCGATGAACCACGAAATCGTCGTAATCCCCCTGCGAATCCGTTCCCGTCGCGTTGCCGTCCGTCAGAATACCGATCCCCACGGCTTTACGGGGCGGTTTTTTCCCGAAGATCCGGACATAGTCCGCTTGCACGTCGACCGACTCTTCGACCCACCGGCCGAGTTTCTCCTCCCCGCTTTCGAGCACGATCACGTGGGGGCGGCCGATGCCGTCCCGGCGGTGGTACGTGCCCACTGGCAGCGTGGTACTCCAGACGTACTTCAGGGTCTTGGGCACGCCGACGAAATTCTGATCCAGGACCACGTAGACCGCCACGCTGCTGTCGTTCCTGGAACCGATGCGTTCATCCCCGTCTTTCGGCAGCACCCTCGCACGCCAGCGCCAGGACAGGACCGGGAATTCGTTCGCGTCCCATTCGCTAAGCCGCTTGCGGATGATAACGGAAGAACCGTCGTCGGCCGCGTGCAGATACCGGTTGCCGTTTTCTTCCCGGACCGTGTACATATCGCGGGCCAAGCTGTCGTCTCCCCGCCAGGCTTTCCAGGTCAGGGGAAAACCGCCGACGTCCGAGTTGTCAAAGTCTTCGATGACAATGGACGGTTGAACGTCACCGCGGCGCTGGGGGAGGTCCGCATGGTCCGCCCACGCGACAGCCGGAATGAACGAATCGGTCCGCGGCCACGTGGAAACGGGCGACGGCCCCATGCCCTTTGAACCCATGCCCTTCGAATCGGAACGGAGGACGGAAGACGGATCGATGAGTGCGGCGCAGCACAAAACAACGCCTCCGGCCAGCAAAAAGAACACCTTGCCCGTCCCTGCCCGTCGTTTCTTCATGTCCCTGCTCCGCTTTCGTGCGCCGGCGCCGCTAGCGCCGCGCATTTGAAACCCCGTTACCCGTTACGTGGTCGAGTTCAGCCAGCGACACCCGGTATTCAAACAGGGCCTGCCGGTGCGCATGCTGCATTTTTGCGTGGGCGGTGTAGGCGTCCAGCAACTCCGAACTATCCCCGGTAACATCGAAACCCAGGGTCGCAGCCGTCAACCATGCCCTGGCGGAGCGGAGCGCCCGGTCGCTGTTCACTACGTTGGCGCTGGCTTCGATCACGTCCCTGTAGGTCTGCTCCACCTGCAGTTCGACCGCGTTCAGTGCCTGCGATTCCCTGCTCGCCAGAGATTCCAGCTCCGCCTTCCGCGCCAGGTACTTGGCGCGGGTCAGGCCGAAATTGAAGTTCTGACGCAACGTGATCACCGCGCCGCCGCGAATGAAATTGAACTCGTCCCGGAGGAACGGATTGTCCAGTTCCGGCCTGTGGGGCGCGATACCCCACTGGACAGACCCCGCCAGGGCGATCTGCGGGTAGAAGTCGCTCCTGGCCACCTTCAGCAGCGCCCGCCGGGCCAGCACCCCTGCCCTGAGCTGGCGGATGTCGTGGCGCCGGCTCTTCGCCTGTTCGATGTAGACGTTCAGTCCCTCGAGGCGCGGCGGGTCTGTTCCGGCGGCCACGTCGACGATATCGAAGTCACTGAAGCGATCGATATCGAGCAGGGCCATCAGCGCCGCCTTCCCCATTTCGATCGACTTTTCGGCACGGGCCCGGCTCTGCTGCACTTCGAATTCGAAGACGTCGATTTTCAGCAGGTCGTTCTGTCCGACATCTTCTGAATCCTCCTCGATCATCTCGTTTACGCGCTGTCTGGCCTCCCCCACTTTCTCTTCGCTTTCAAGAATGATCTCTTTGAGCTCCGTGGCCAGCACGAGACCGTAGAACAGCTTTTTAACCTGAAGCACCACGTCGTTCTTCTTCGATTCCACGGCCGCCTCGCCCGCTTCCAGACCGTAACCGGCCGCCTTCTTCGCATTGCCGAGCTTTCCGAAGGTATACAGCGGCTGGACCAGCTCGATATGCGTCCGGGAGAAAACGCCCAGGTCGGAGAGATCGCTCCGGATGGTCTCGATCTGCTCCGTATCGCCTTTTATGCCCGGCGCCGGTCCGAATATGTTGGTCCACTGCAACTGAGGCGTTATGCCGGCGAATTTCGCTTCGCTCAACCGGGCTTCCAGGCCTTTTACGGCAAGGACCGCCTGTTCGATATCCGGACTGACCATCAAGGCGCGGTCCACGCATTGTTCCAGCGTCATCCGGACGGGTTGGGCCGATCCCTGCGCGATGGCGGTCCCCGTAATCAGCGATGTCGCCAGCATGTGGGTCAGAAAACGTAACACGATGCCTCCGCGTGCCATGATCGTCGATTCACTTCCTAACTCAAGTATATTAAACGCGGCCGGTCCCTTGTTGATCCAACTAAATAAAACGCGGCCGGTCCCTTGTCGATCCAGTAATGCCGGCGACCAGTCCATGGACGTTGGCCATCTTGGCGGGCGGACTTAAACTTAAACGGATCGGTTCGCCCCGTCAGCCGGCATATGCTTCGAAAACAGCCAGATCGCCCGCGTCCAGTGAAACGCCGCCGTGATCACCGTCCAGATGGCCACGAAAGTAAACGCTTCCTCCAGCATGCCGGCCGAAGTGCCCGCCAGCAGCAGGAGGACGTTCGTGTTTCGCCGGGCGCCGATGCGACGAAAAAAGCGGTCCACGGGTTCGTAGTCGAACAGCTCGATCCCCTGCCTGGACTTGAACATCCCCGTCGCGGCCTTGTCAAGCAGATAAAAGAGCGTGATCACCGTGCTCAGTACAAAAGGTCCGACCACGGCTCCGCCGCCGCTGAGCATCCAACCCAGGGCCCAGTACCAGGTCAGTTCCCAGACCACGTCCAGGATGTGTTCGTAGCGGTCCCCGAACCGGGTGCATCGCACCGTCACGCGGGCCAGCTTGCCGTCGACGCCGTCCAGTACGCCGACGGCGAAGGCGATGATCAGTCCGGCGAACAGGTAACCCGTGGCCAGTTGTCCCGCGGCCAGCAGACCGGTAGTCACAAAAGCGAGCACAACGGAAAGGGTGGTTACCTGGTTGGGCGTTACGGCGCTGGCCGAAATCCATTTCGTAAGCAGGTTCTCCAAGGGCGGGTGGATGTACTCCGCCGGGAAATCCAGCGTACCCTTCTGGGCCGCGTCGATCAGCAATCCCTCCGCCCGGCGGACCTTCCGTTCCGAATCGACCACCAGCCACCAGGGAGGCAGACTGCGGCGGAGATCGACGATATAGGGTTCCGTATCGCGGAGATCGTAGACTGAACAAACCGATTCCGGGGCTGCGTCCAGCGCCTGCCACAGCGACTCGGAGCCGGACCAGGACGCCGTGAGTTCCGCGAGCAAACCCGCATCGGCCGCCAGGAGCCTGCAGGATTCCCGGACCGCCGGGTCCACGGCCTTTCTGTTTGAACCGCCGTCGATCATGGCCCGCATTACGCGGGGATCGAACAGATAGCGGGCGTCCAGGACCAGGGCCGTTTCGTCCGCTTCCGGCAGCCAGCGGGCGGGGCTTTCGTCGGAACGCACGCAGTCGACGGCGTGCAGGTCCTCGAACCAGCGCTCGTCGAATCCGTCGATCCCGACCTGCGATCCCCGCCCGGGTGGAGGTCCTACCACGGAGACGCGCCGGGCCCCCAGGGAAGAAAAGACCCTAAGATGCCGTTCGAGCAGGGGGATGCCGTAAACCGGCCGCGCGGCACCGGCCGCGATGGCCTCCGTATCGGCGAATATGACCACGGAGAATTTCAAGACGATTCAAACTCCCCTGTCGACAGGTACACGAGGTACGGGCTCGTCTTCCGTTTCCCGGCTTACACCCGAACGCTTTTTAAACAAAGGCAGGGCGCCGCGCAAGCGCCGGAGCAGGATCCGGTCCTCTTCTTCGAGTCGCAGCAGGCATAGGACGCCCAGGTAGGCGGCCAGGAAGACCGGGGGCAACACAACCATGCGCAGCCATGAGGTATCGGGCGCGTAACCTCCTGCCAGATACGCGCATCCGAAGGCGAGGACCGCGGCGGCGCAGGGCTTCAATATGTGCCATGTCAGGGGATGGATCCGGAAAAGATGATATACTTCGACCAGGCGGATCAGCGTCAGCAGCATAAACGATACCAGCGTTCCCAGGGCGGCGCCCAGGATGCCCAGGGTTGGTACCAACCACAGGTTGAGGACGAAGTTCACGATGACGACTACAATGGTGTTGACGAGGTTGAGCCAGGGCCGGCCCGACATGATGAGCACGGTGTCGCCTGAACCCATGGCGGCGTATGCGACCTGGCTCATGGCCAGGACGACCATCGCCATGAACCCCGCGCCGAATTCCGGGCCGAACAGTCCGAGCAGTTCGTCGCCGATCAAGGTCACGACGCAGAGGAATCCCACGCCGATGGTCAGCACCCACCGGGTGACCAGCCGCAGGTTGTGTTCCAGCCGCCGCAGATCGTTCCGGTGGTTCAGTTCGGCGACGATAGGACCGAAAATCGGGTCGAACCACTGGCGGACCTTCTTGGTCAGTAAGGCGATTTCGACCGCGATCACGTAAATGCCCACCTGCGCCGCCGGAAGAAAATAGCCGACCATGAGCACGTCAAGCCGGATCATGACCATGTAGACCAGTTCATAGCCCATCACCGGTAGCGAGAAGCGGGTTAACGGGGTGACAATCCGCAGTTCGCGCAGATGAACAAGACAGGCGCGCCAGGAATAGAACCTGGTAAACACGTAAAGGGCGAACAGCAGACCGCAGGCCAGCGCGGCCAGGTGGGCCGCGGCGATGCCGTAGGTACTCCAACCCAAGTAGAACAAGGCACAGGCCGTGCCGAAAAGCACCAGCGGTTCGACGACGCCCCGGATCATGGCGTCGTATTTCATGACCTTGTGGGCCCGGGTGACGCCCAGGATGACGTGGGTCAGGACGATCAGCGGCATGGCGGCCGCCAGCAACCGCAGCATGCCGGCAAGCCGGGGCTTCTCCAGCAGGCCTTCGGCCAGCGCGGGCGCGCTGACAAAGAGCGCCGCACCGACCGCGGTGCTTAGCAACAGACCCACGCCCAGGGCCTGCGCGATAGTTCGATGGATGGCGTCCGTATCCCCGTCCTCGCGCAAACGCGGGATGAAATTGACCAATCCCTTGTCCAGCGAGAACTGGCCGACCTTTCCCACGAGGTCCACAATGGTCCACCCGAGCATGTACAGGCCGAAGACCTCGGCGCCGAACATCCGCGTAAGGACGATGAACGACACGGACTTTGTAAGCCGCGCCACCGTTCCGATGAAATTGACGGCCGCGCCCCGGACGATCGTCAGCGCGTCGGACGCGGATCGGACCGGGACCGGCTGCTCTCGGGTACGTGTCATAGTGGGGGATTCGCCGGCCGGGGCGTCGTCCTGCTCGCTTCGATCAACAGGGTCCATCCCCGGTGGTTTTTCGTGAACAGGTTAAACGCCGCGGATACCATCCTTCCGACCGAGACCAGTCCCAACCGGGTCAGGGCCGCCGGTATCGCGTGCATGCGCTCTGTGGCATAACTCAGCCGGATCAGCGCCAGGTCCGGCCCGGAACGAAGCAGGTATCGGTATCTTTCCAATTTAAATCCACACGCTTCGAGCAACGAATCCACCGCCGAGTGCGTGTAGAACTGCAGGACGCTGTGGCGTTCCCGGTGCGCGTCGCGCCACGCCTCGCCGATCCGCTCGAGGCTGAGACTGTCCAGCGTCAAAAGAATGCGTCCTCCGGGCCGCAATACGCGCCACATCTCCCGCAGCGTCTGCCGGTCGTCGGGCAGATGCTCGAAGACGCACAGGCTCATGACCGTGTCGAACTGATCCGACCGAAGGGGGAACGCGCCGGCATCGGCGCAGAAGAAGCCCGTGAAGGGCGTCTTGTGACAGGCAGCGGCACGGCGCAACTGGTCCCGGTTCAGATCGAAGCCGAAAACCCGGGCGCCCCGCAAGGCGATCCGGTAATCATAGGTCCCTTCTCCGCAGCCGATATCGAGGATACGCTCGTCCCTGCGCGGCCTTAGCCAGCGCAGCGCCGGAACCGTCTCCTGGACTCTGCGGAAGTTGAAGTCCTTCCTGATCCGGAGGGCGAAAAAACCCCGTGCCCGGTGCATCAATCCGCTCATGTGCTCATAGCCCTAATCGCCCGGTCCCGCGCGAGCAGCCGGCCGGTCGAAATGAAGATGGCCAGGCCCATGACCAGGCCTCCGGCCGTGACGGTCCAGAACATCCAACTCAGGAGTCCCAGCGCGGCGAAACAAAGCAACAGCATGGTGAAGAAATCCCGCTTGCACATCATCCGAAACAGGTTGAGCAACCGGGCGGCCAGGTCACGGCGGCGGCCGACGGCATGCCTTTCGAAGGCCCGGTTGAACCGCACGAGGCTGCCGCTCCCACCGGTCTGCAGCAGATAGTAGTACATCACGAGGATCGACGCGGCCACGACGGCGACGGATCCCATGCCGAGGATCCGGACCACGGTTTCGTCGGAATCGCCCGCGTAAGCCCAGACCACCGCGGAGAAGAACGCCAGGTAGGTGAGATTGTCTGTGATCGTGTCGAGCCACGACCCGTATTTCGATTCGCGGAAGGTCAGGACGGCCACCTCCCCGTCGCATCCGTCGAGAATGGATGAAACCTGGAAAAGCAAGGCGCCCAACAGCACCGTCCAGTAGGCGCCGTCCAGCACGAACCACGCCCCGAGCAGGCCGGAAAGAAAGGTGACCAGGGTAACCATGTTGGGCGTGACCGGCGTCCGGACCAGCCATCGGCTGAGGCGGGTCGAAACCGGCCGGTTGACGTACCGGGAAACCCAGCCGTCGGTGGGCTTTATGAGACGGCTTACCAGGGCCTTTTCACCGTGCGCCAGCATTTCGGGCGTATCCACGTCCTGCCAGAAACCCTCGCCGATGTCAAAGGCGCGCATCCGCCCTTCCCCGGCCAGCACCCGGACGCCATCGCTCAACGCGCACCCTTCGGGGCCGTCCACGGCATCGAGCGCGTCGAACAGGGCCGGCGTGCAGAGGAACATGCCGGTGTCGACCGCGTTGTATTCCCGCAGTCCTTTGTCGATTCGGACCACCCTGTCGTCGCGCACCGCTACCTTGGTGGCGTCGTCCGGGTCATAGACGCGTTCGATTTTCCGGTCGACGGCGAGCAGACACTCCCCTTCGGCGACCGGTTCTTCGAGCAGCCGTTCCAGCGTCCGTTGCTCGAAGAGGTGATCCGCCATGAGCAGCACAAAGGGCTCGGTCAGGCGAGACCGGGCGGCCAGGACGGAAACGCCGTTGGGCATGTGCCAGCGTTCGTTGTGCACCCATTCTATCTGGCAACCGTCCAGGCCGGGATCGTGCGAAAGGGTGTCGTGAAAGCGATCCGCTTCGTACCCTGTTACGATCACGAAGCGCGTTATACCGGCCCTGCCGGCCGTCAGTATGATACGCTTGATCAACGGCACGCCGCAGAGCTTCATCAGCGGTTTGGGCACCGGGCCGGTTACTGTTTGAAGGCGCGCGCCCGCGCCGCCGGCGATGATGAGCGCCGAAGCCGCTCTGTTCGTATGCTGATCCATTTGTCGAGATTCAGATGGCCATGTAGACGAATGAAGGAGCTAGAAGATTGCGGAAAAGCCCAAGGTCATCTCCGGGTAGGGACGGGAGATGACATCCAGTTCCTTTCGGTAGGCCGCCTGTACGACCAGGGCGACGTGCCGTTCCCAGAAGTAACGAAGCCCCACTCCGGCGTCGACCATGGTCATGTGGCGGTTTTGAGGTCTGATCTCCAGTCCGGTGCCGCAACCCAGGAAAGGCGTGATGGCACCGCCCGGGACGGGAAGATTGTAACGATAGAAAGCCCCGATCCTGGTAATTCGGTCTGTCTGTTCATTTTCCTGGGTTTCAAGCACGCCCACGCGCAAGGCCGTGTTATCCAACCGCAAGGCCGTGTTGCCGAAACCAGTCAGTTTCCTGGCGCGAAGCAGGTTGCCGCCGTACGAAGCGTCGGGAGACCGCCGGGTGTCGTCAAACACCTCCGTTTCGTTCGGCCGCCGGATGGAAACACGCCGCCGAACTGGTGGATGGGCGTCAGGAAAAAACCGGCGCTCAGGGAGACTGTGCCCGGATCGAACAACGCGTCACCAGTCTGGCCCACACCTTGCACCTCGATACGTCCCTGTCTGAGCTTGCTCCCCAACGAACGGGGACGATCCGGCATGAGCACGGCAACTGAAGGTCCGAGCACGGCGGGGTTTATGCCCTGGTGTCCCGCGGATTCGAAAACCGCGCCTGAAGAACGGACTTTCGGCCTCGTCATCATGACGGTCATGGATCTGCGCGGCGCGGGTCGACCATCGACCATGGTTCTGGAAAAATACCCACGGACGACCGATTCCGCCCCCTCAGCCGGCGAATTCGACCCACCGGATTCCACGGCGTCGTGGTCCGGGCGGACCGAGAACGGATCGATCAGACCGGGTTGCGGTCCGACTGTGAGACCGCTCGTCCGCGCTACGGCGGGCCTATCGCCCAGGCTGGCCTGGACAGCCAGATCGACCAGACCGACCGGGCCGACCAGGCTGACCGGCGCATTCAAGTCGGCCAGGCCGACCGGGCCGACCGGGCCGACCGGGCCGACCGGCGCATTCAAACCGGGACGGAACAGGGGCGTAACCGCGATCAGCGTACAGAAACCGACGGTCAGCAGGGAAAAGAGGGCGCTTTGCTTCTGGTTCACAGCCGAACCGAGCAGGTCCCGGATACGTATGGCTACCAGGGAGGCCGACCGCGCCAGTTCGAGGACCGCCTGCCAGTGCGTCCGGACCTTACCTCCGGCAACCTTAAGCAGGGTGGAAGCGTAGCGCTCAGGATGCCTGGAAACACGGACGACGGCCGCGTCGCAGGCCCGTTCGGCTTCAATACCGATTCGGCGCGCGGCGTACCAGACCGCCGGATGGAAGAAGAAAAAGATCCTGGCGAACTGTACCAGGAGGACCGTGAGGTGGTCCCGCCGGGCGTAGTGCGCCAGTTCATGGAGCAGGACCTGCCTGAGCTCAGCGCCGGAAAGCTCCAGGATACACCATGAGGGGATCACGACTACGGGTCGTCCCACGGCGATCAGCGCGGGTCCTTCAAATTCGTCTGAGACCCGTAAAGCCACGTTGCGCTTCAATCCCACTTCGGCCAGGCAACGGTCGAACAAGGCGCGTACCCGGGGAACGGCGACCGGAACGGACCGCCGTTTTCTTCGCGTCAGCATGACGCTCGCGGAAACGACACGGACCAGTCCGAGACCGGCGAAGGCGATCCAGGCCAGGCCCGTGCCGGCGTAGATGTAGGCTTCCAGGATGTAGTGACCACCCGGGGCGGATCCCGCGGCGTGAACCATGGGCGCCCACGGGATCTCGAAAGGCCCCTGCCATGGCAACACGAGGGAAAGAAGCGGTTTAGCCAGAACCAGCAGCCAGAGGAAATGCCTGATCCCGGGTGGACAACCCCGGTTCGATAAAAGCAGTGTCCAGACCAGAACGCCCAGAAGCAACGCTTCCAGGCTTGGCAGCCACAACAGATCCACGACCTGCCGGCCCAACCGGTCGAAGAGCGCGATTGAGTACCCCGGGTCAGTCATCCAACGCCTCCGAGGCCATCCGGTCCAGCAGTTTGCGCAGGCTTTCGGTTTCTTCCGCGGTCAACGCGTCCGATTCGATCAGGTGCAGCACCAGGGACTGCGGCGAACCGGCAAACAATTTGTCCACGACGGCCTTTATGGTCTCCTGGCGCACGCCTTCCGGCTTCACGATGGCGGTGTACACGAAGGCCCGGCCTTCACGGGTATACCGCACCACGCCCTTCTGAGTGAGTATGGACAGGACCGTCTGTACGGTCGTGTACGCCAGGGGACGCTGGTCTCGAAGCGAATCGACGATCTGACGCACCGTCGCCCGTCTCAACCGCCAGACGACATTCATGATGTCGATTTCCAGGTCCGTCAGCGAAGATAGCTTCCTTCTGGCCATCCGGTCCTTCTCCGGTTCACTGCGTCTGTTACGCCGAAGCCGCGGCGGCATGACTAAGTTTTTAGTAGTTAAATGTATGGCCCCATGTATCTTAATTAACGCGCTGGACGTGCGTTGTCAATTCAAAGTTGCGCCCCTGGATGCCGGGAAAACCGACCGTTTCCCGGCAAAACTCGAGTCTGATACCGGCCATGATGGAAGATCCCGTCTATTTCATTTCCGACGCCCACCTGGGGATCGAAGATTATGCGGCAGAGGAAAGAAGAAGAGCACGTCTGCTGACCTTCCTGCGAAGCCTCAAAGGCAAGACCCGGCAATTATACATCGTCGGCGACCTGTTCGATTTCTGGTTCGAGTACCGCACCGTGGTCCCTCGCCAGCACTACACGGTGTTGCACGCACTGAGCTCACTGGTCGAGAGCGGCGTCCGGGTGATCTACCTTGCCGGCAATCACGATTTCTGGCTGGGTACGTTCCTGAACGAGCAGGTCGGCGTGGAAACGGCCAACGGACCGCTGACCGTCACCCACCACGGCCGGAAGATCTATATCGCCCACGGCCACGGGCTCATATCAAGGGACCTCGGATACCGGCTGTTATCGAAGATCATGCACAGCCCTTTCAGCATCCGCCTGTTTCAGTTGATTCACCCCGACTGCGGTTTCAAGATCGGCCGCCTGGTATCTCGGATGAGCAGGCATCACGGCGCCCCCACGGCCTGGGACCCGCGGGAAGCCTACCGGGACCTGGCCTTCTCATTGCTCGACCAGGGCTACGATGCGGTGGTCTTCGGGCACAACCACTGTCCGACGCTACAGCATAAGGGGGACAAGGTGTACATCAACCTCGGGGACTGGCTCCGGCACGACACCTATGGCGTGCTGCGCGACGGAGAGATGACCCTGGAGAAGCACAGGATCGCGGAGGGGTAGTACAGGAAGCGATAGCCTGAAAGCGAGCAGGAGCGACGTATTCGTCATCGATCAATCAACCACGTTGCATCAAAAAGCAACCGGCAGAATCGAGCCCCGGCGCACTGCGGCACCGGGGCTTTGGTCTGTCAGGCCGCTCGCCCCTTTCAGTGGCCGTGGCTCCTACTCAGGGCGAACGGGAAGTTGTTCTAAGGTGCCTGATACAAATGCATGAGGCTTCCACGAAGGCTGATCCTCCAGAGAGAATCCTGACCCCATTTTGGATAATCCCAGGCGACACCTCGGAACTTTTGCGGTACTTCCAGGACTCTGTCAGCGCCCTGGCTACGGGCCCGGATTATCCCGAACCGTGCGAACGACTGCGATGCCTCTATTCTGCCGGCTCGTTGATCATGATCGGAGCCAGCGGTAAATCTTCAGCTCCAGGAATCGAAACCACCAGGTACGCCGTCCCATGACCTGCAATCCATTCGGTCTCAATGGTTATTGTCCCGAGCGCGTTGGCTATCGTAGCCGGAGTTGCATTGTCGGGAATGGCGATCACCCCTGGGTTCTGGCTTCGGACCGTCGCCGTCAGGGTATCGTCATTATTTGAAGTCTTACCGTCAGGACCGACCTCCAGTACCTGGATTCTAAACACGATGTTTGTGGCAGGAGCTACCGCCCGAGCCACCGTTTCATCAACGTCAGTGGTGGCTGGATCGTCCGCGACGGCAAGCGTTAAGGTTCTTGTACGGTCGGTTTCACTGGAGGGGTAGGGATTCATCACGTACCTGATGATACCGGTACCTCCGGCGACGGTGACCTTGATCTTGGCCTTGGATGCGACACCCTGGCCCTGGGCTGTGATCTCGGCCTTTCCTTCGCTTTCCGCCGTAATCGTGTTGCCGTCCACGCTGACTATATCGGGCGCGGAACTCACCCAGTCAATGAGCGCATCAGCGCCTACGATTTCTTGCCCACCCTCTTCCTTATTGAAGGCGACGGGTGTCATCAAGTCGATCGAACCGCCGACCGGTAGAACGTAAGAGGTGGCCTGGCCAGAAGCTAACTCGATCCGCTTGATCACGTCGAGCACCAGGACCGTCAACTCGATCTCCACACCTCTACCCACGGCCGTGATGGTGATCTTGGCGCCAGTGGTCGATTCCACGGCTTCGATCATACCTCCATCGACCGTAACGGCTTCAGAGTCGGACGCCCAGTCGAAACTGACGGGCAGGACCGTGCCGTTCTGGGTGGCGGCTTTCGCGGCGATCGTGGTCATGCCGCCTACAGCCATGATCAGATCAAGCTTGTTGCCCGGATCGGCCCTGAGGTCGTAATCGGGTGCGTCAAACACGGCGACCATCTTGTCATTGCCGTCCTGGACCAGCTTGATGTGATGAATGGCGGACAGCACGCCGCTGTCGATAACCTCACCCGCATCGACGCCCTGACCCGGAGGTCCTTCGGGACCCTGCGGACCGGCGGGACCGGCAGGACCGGCGGGACCCGGATCACCCTGATCGCCCTGGGGACCTTGAGCTCCTTCAGGACCTTGCGGTCCCGTAGAACCGGCGACGCCCTGTGGACCGGCCACGCCTTGCGGACCAGTAGGACCGGCGGGGCCTGTCTTGCCTTCGCATCCCATCATGGATAGCGCGAACGCAATCACAATTACTATGAGGTAATGCATTATTGTCTCCCGTTTATCGAATGTTACTCTTTGCTGTAAAATGTCGCTGCGTAAAAGGCACGGATCTATAT
>JAJECR010000332.1 GCA_022821935.1 Candidatus Latescibacterota bacterium | reverse complement strand
TGCCCCGGGACCTTTCCAGCACGGCCAGCGCGATATCGGTGACCTGCCCCGGGTCGCCGGCGATGACCCGGATCATGGGTTCCTTCCCCTCGTCCCCGAGGTCGTAGACGATATCCGGCACAAAACCCTGTTCCTCGATGACCCGGCCCGTTCCCCATTCCAGGGACGAGCCTTCCTTTAGTTTCGATTCGAGGGGTTCCTCGTGCCGGTCGAAGGAGGCAATCGAAAGGCTAAGGCTCCGGCAGGCGTCCAGGATCGATTCATCGTACCGGATGTTCATCACGGAACGCTTGGACGGGTCCTTCCGCATGGCGGTGAGGATGATCCGCGCCACGTGGGATGACGCGCCGAATTCGGGCGGCGCCACGGAGCGGATGTCGCGGCGCAGGCGGATGAGCCGGCCGGGAAAGGCCGCCACGTCGCCCGCCGACCGCGCGTCGGCCAGTCCCATGCCCAGGTTGCACTGCACCTCGGGGACGAGGTCGCCCGCGTGGGCGCTTTCGAGGCGCCGCGCCGCGGCGGACAGCTGTTCCAGGACCGAGAGGCGTTCGGCGTCGCGGTAGAGTTCGTGGAAGTGATGGACCGGACCGTGTCCCCCGCCCAGGGGTGCCGCGTGGCGCAGGGCCCCGGTCAGGTAGGCCTTCGCGGCGCCCACGGCTTCGGCTACGCCCGCCCCCTTGGCCAGGCCGGCGGTGATCGCGGACGCGAAGGTGCAGCCAGTGCCGTGGGTGCTCCGGGTGTCGATACGATCGGCTTCGAACGTTTCGAATGTCGCGCCGTCGTGGAGCACGTCGACGGCCGCTCCCTCGAGGTGGCCGCCCTTGACGACCACGTGGCGTGGCCCCATCTCGAAGAGCCTGCGCGCGACCGTCCGCATCCCTTCCACGTCCGACGCCTTGATGCCGGTCAGCGCCTTCGCCTCGTCAAGGTTCGGCGTAATGACCGTGGCAAGGGGGACAAGCTGCTCGATGAGCGTGGATACCGCTTCCGACTCAAGCAGCGCGTCGCCGCTCTTGGCGATCATCACCGGGTCCACGACGAGCGGGATGTCCGGATACCCCCGCAGTGCGTCCGCCACGGCGGCGATGATCTCCGCGTTGGCGAGCATGCCCGTCTTGATTGCCCGGGCGCCGATATCCGAAAGAACGGAATCGATCTGCGCCGCCACCGCCTCGGGCGGCAGGTTGTGGACGGCCTGCACGCCGAGGGTGTTTTGCGCGGTGACCGACGTCACGGCGGACATGCCGTACACGCCGTGGGCCGAGAAGGTCTTCAGGTCCGCCTGGATGCCGGCGCCGCCGCCGGAGTCGGAACCTGCGATGGTGAGTGCTACGGGGATCATGTGAGGTGGTTCGCGTGGGGCGCCGTCAGGTGGTTTTGGCCTGGTTTTCGTAGAACTTCTTGATCAGGCGGTCCAGGTACGCTCCGGGGTTCCCGATCGCTTCTTCCGTGATCTTCAGTTCCTTCGCCTGGATCAATTTCAGGCCGTGGACGTAGTCCCTGAACAGCTCCATCCCCATGTCTTTGGGAGTCATGCCGTGCTGTTCCGCCAGTTTTTCCAACGCCTCGGCCGCGGGTTCGTCCAGTGTGAGCGTGATGTCGTGTTCCTCGAAATACACCTGCAGCACCTCGGCGGGTTCGGGAGGCGCTTCCGCGAGCACCCGCTCCAGTTCACTTTCCGGGTTTTCCACCACAGCGGCCGTCACCCCCAGCTCTTTCACCGTGCTGGAAGGGAGTTTCTTCTCGAACTTGATGAGGATCCGCTCCATGGCCCCGATGAGACCCCGCGCGCCCGTGCCCGACTGGTGGGCCCGTGCGGCGATCAGGCGCAGCGATTCCTCGTCGAATTCGACGTCGATACCATAGGCCTTGAAATCCAGCTTCTTGGCGATGATGACCGGGCTGTTCGGGTTCCTGAGGATCTGGAACAGGTCGTCAATGCTGAGTTTGTGGAGCACGGCGGTTACGGGCAGCCGACCGATGAACTCGGACTCGAAGCCGTACTTGATCAGGTCTTCCGCGGTCACGTGGGGCAGCCATTCGCCATCCTCCGGCTGTTCCGCGCCGTCGCCCTGCTCGAATCCCATCGTCTGCACGCTCATGCGCTTCTTGATGATCTCTTCCAGGTTGGCGAAGGCCCCACTGACGATGAACAGGATGTTGCGCGTATTGATGCGCTTTCTTTCCACCTTCCCCGTCTTCTGGAACTGGAGGGCGTTCTCCATCTGGGAGGTCAGGTCGTGGGGCGCCTGCAGGTCCACGTCCGTCTCCTCCATCAGCTTAAGGAGCGTGCGCTGCACCCCGGTCCGCGACACGTCGGGCCCGACGATGTTGCCCGACGAGGCGATCTTGTCGATCTCGTCGATGTAGATGATACCGTATTCCGCCAGCTTGATGTTGCCGTCGGCCTCGTGGACCAGCGAACGGACCAGTTCGTCCACGTCCCCGCCCACATAGCCGGTCTCGCTGAACCGCGTGGCGTCGCCCTTTACGAAGGGCACGCCGATCTTGCTGGCGATGAGCTTGATGAGGTAGGTCTTCCCCACGCCGGTCGGGCCGATGAGGATGATGTTGTTCTTGATGTTGCCGACCGGTTCCTGCTCTTCCTGGAGGCGGATGCGGTTGAAATGGGTGCAGATCTTGGTGGCCAGGATCTCCTTGGCCTCGTCCTGGCGGATGACGTACTCATTCAGGAAAGCTTCCAGCTCCTCCGGCTTCATGTCGAAGCGAATCTCGGGAAGGGGGACTTCTTCCGCGGGCGGGTCCGTGGGGACGCCCTCTTTTTCCGGCTGGGCGAACTGCACCTGCGCGCCGTACTTGTTCGAGAAGAACTCCTTCAGGTCCTTTTGTATGTCACCCATTTCGGGGGTCTTGGTCATGCGGATCGGTCCTTTTGGCAACTCGATAGCCAAGTAGCCTTTTTC
>JAJECR010000321.1 GCA_022821935.1 Candidatus Latescibacterota bacterium | reverse complement strand
AAGGCACGAGGTGGATGTATTTGTCAATCTCCACGGCGTAGATCAACTGTCCAGGGTATTTTTCCTGGCTCGGGTGTTCGAGCACGTCCACCAGACCGCCTTGTTCTATAGCAACGACAACGCGCTCGAACGAGATTCCACGCTGTTCAATGAGCCGCCGGTTCTTTTCGGTGCTCCAGTCGAAGCCGATGTCCATATGTCAATTATAGTACAATGTGTGCATATTGTCAACACTTCACCCACCTGTGGCCTGTAAAGCTAAAGTTTACCGGCCCTTGAGACCGCGGGCGACCTTCGGTTCGTCTGAACCCATCCCAGATCGAACCGGGCCAGCGTGATCGTCTCGTAGGGATGATCATCCCCCCGCTCGTACAGGCAGGCGACCGTGCCGTCCGAAAGCACGGCCAGGGACGAATAGGCGGCCGGTCCGGGATGCAGCACCTTCCCATGAGGCCAGGATCCTTCAGCGCCGTCAGAAAGACGCACGGTGAGGTTGCATCGCTCGTCCCGGCTGGCCGGATTCGAGAACAGCAGCCGGTCGCCGTCCCCGGGATACCGGACAAGGGCGGCCTGGCAGATCGGTTCGATCAGGGTCTCGTCGTGGCGCTGGTCCCGCCAGGTCATCCCGCCGTCGCTGCTTACGGTGACCTGCCGGGTGCGTTGCGCCCGGTCGTAGTTGCGCGTGTTGAGCAGCACGTCGCCGTTTTCCAGTTCGGCCACGCAGCATTCGTTGACCTGGTCCCGCGAAGTCGAACCGCCCAGCAGCCAGGTCTCTCCGTGATCGTCGCTGTAGATCACGTGGGAGTAGTAGCGCTTCGTACCGGCCTCGATATGGTCGCAGGGAATCAGCAACCGGCCCGAGGAAAGCTGGATGCCGTTGCCCGGACCGGTGGCGTACCAGGTCCAGTCCGCCTGCTTCGCCGTGGCAGTGATTTCCAGCGGCTCGCGCCAGGTGCGTCCATCGTCCTCGCTGGCCGTGACCCACACGGTCCGCGAGCCCTGGCTCGTCCCGTCGATGATCTGGGATTCGTGGTCGATGCCCAGGTTGTGGGTCATCATCAGCCAGACCGCGCCGGTGTCGCGGTCGACGACCGGGCACGGGTTGCCGCAGGTGTTTCCGGCGTCCCCCCAGACCACTTCCTGGTCCGACCAGGTCCGGCCGGCGTCCTCGCTCCGCTTCACCAGCATGTCGATATCGCCGGTATCGCTCCGGCTGTCCCTCCGCCCTTCGCAGAAGGCGAGGACCGTTCCCCGGGTCGTCACGATGATCGCCGGAATGCGGTAGGTATCATAACCCTCCGCGCCGCTGGTCCACAGGACGGATTGTGCGCAGGTGCCGTTCATGAGAAGCCCCGGGTCGGGCATGTGATACGCGTGTCCCTTCGCGAACGCTTCGCGCGAGGGATGCCGCGTAACGCTTCTTGAGGAGATGCCGCATCAGGCGCGAGCAGTTCTAAAGCCGCATCACGGCGTTTTCAGTTGAATATGATGTGCCCCGTGATGCCCGTCAATCCATCTATGATGACCCATAGGCCCGCGCTGACGAACTCGCCGAGGATCAGTCCCAGGAAGAAGGGCAGCATCTTGCGATAGATGTCGATCCCGCCGTACTTGAGGATGAGTCCCTTGATCATCCAGGCCAGGAATATGGAGAACCACGCGGTGAGGAGCGGGGCGGAGGCCCCCACGGGGAACCCGATGAAATGGAGGGGCCACCAGATGAACTTCTGCCGCAGGAACATCAGCGCCCACATGATGGCGGCGCCCAGTCCGAAGAAGAACCACCGCCCGGCGGGTTCGGACGTGGAGGCGATGGTGGTCGCATAGTAACTGAATCTGTTCTGCTGGAGCACCCCGAAGAACTGCCAGTTGAGGTTGATGCCCCCGTATTCGTAAGCCAGATACATCACCGTGTAGATCGAGCTGGCCAGGCTGCAGAGTATGGCCAGCCCAATCGCCCCGGTCAGCCAGCGCTGGTTCCGGATCCCCGCCGTATCGGCCAGTTTCAGGCCATTGGCCATGGAGGGCATGATGAGCGTGCGCGTGTGGGTGAACCAGAACTTGGTCAACCCGATGGCGACCAGGTTGCGCGCGCCGAGGAAGGGGCCGGTGAATCCGTGGATCATGAACTCCTGGGGATTGAAGGTCTCCGCGAAAATCACGCCGCCTTCCGCCACGATCCGCGCGAAACCGACATACACTGCCAGCACCAGGATCAGCAGTATGACGGCCAGCCACGGGGAGAGGCCGATCATCCACAACCATCCGAGCAGGAACAAGATGCCCAGTCCTCCGCCGATCACGGCGAACCGGTAGGAGAGGCATTCGTTGGCATCGTCCGGCGAGTCTCCTCCGCGAAGCACTTTGCCCAGGATCTCGCGGATATGGGCCCGGGCCAGCCAGAGACTGAACAGGGCGAGGACGAGCAGCGCGCCGAACATCTGGTACTCGCCCGGCAGGGTCGTACTGCCCGCCAGGTCGATGCCGAAGCTCGCGTTCGCCAGGTTCTGCAGCCGGCCGACCAGAAAGAAAAGCCAGAGGCTGAAGGAGATCTCGAGGCTGAGGAGGTAGGCGAAGCCCACCAGCGGGAAGGAGAGGTTGATGGGCAGGACGAACTGGTTGCTGAAGAGACTGATGGTTTCCTGGAAGTAGATGGTGGGGAAAAAGTAGATATAGTTGTGTATGGCATTCCACGCATTGATCAGGAAGGGAATGGAGAAGCCCGCCCACATCATCCGGTTCCGGAAGAACGGCGCCAGGCGGGAACCGGAAGGGTCGTCGCCCGGATCGATCATCTCGGCGGGCAGCTTGACCAGGGGAAAGACGAGGCGTTCCCGCTCCACCCACTGCTTGCGCAGGACGACGGTGATGCAGAACACCACGAAGTACAGCACCAGGACGAAGCTGAGCCAGGCCGCGAGCGGTACGGCCCATTCGCCCCAGGGTATGGCTCCGCCCCGGGGCAGGCCTTCGAAGAACGACCTTACCACTTCGGGATCCTGCGGCATCAGCCACGGCTCCACGTGGGGTCCTACATTCTCGAGCCAACGGTTTTCCGGCGTGGCGTAGTACATGGACGCCATGGCGGGAAGGAGGACCTCGGTCAGTCCGTAAGACGGGATGGCCGACGCGATGAGCGACATGATGTAGACGACGGCCAGTTCGCCCTGCGTGAGGGCGTGCGCCGGGGACCAGGTCCGCAGCAGCGTGTTGACGATCCCGACGAGCACGGCAAAGAGAAAGACTACACCGATGGGCGTGAAATTGCTACCCAGGTACGATCCCTGGATGATCATGTTGGAGTAGGGATCGGCGATCCCCAGGATCAGTGAACAGGCCATGCCGACGGCCACGGCACGGGGGGTAACCATCTCCCTCGGCGTGGAGACTTGCTGTCCTTCCCGGGTTGTTTCCGGATGGGTGACCGACATCGAGGAGCCTTTCGGGCAGGCGCGATCGTTTATTACGCGTATTTCGCGAGTCTGGCCTACGCGTACTCATTCACACCCGCGAATAGCCTGCGCATTTGATCATCACGATCACGCGAGTCGGTCATCGGGGACGACCGGTGAAGGGAAATGGTAAAGCGGTTGGAAAGCCGATGTCAAGCGGAATGTCGGTGTTGCGGGCGGGTTGTTTCATGTGCGGCCACGGGGCATTCCCCTTATTCGGAGCGGCGGACGGCCACGCTACGACGGAAGATAGACTTGACGCTGCCCCGTGCCTCGCGTACGGTTGTAATCCATGATGCTTACCAGTTCCCGGAATCCCCGAATCAAGGCCATCCGCGCGCTCTCACAGCGCAAGAAACGACAGGAAGCCGGGCTGTTCTTCGCGGAAGGCATCCGGCTCGTCGGCGAGGCCGTGCAGACCGGGGCGGACATCGAAACTCTTGTCGTCGCGCCGGAACTGCTTCGCAGCGATTTCGGCAGAGACACGGTGCAGCGGGCGGAGCAGGATGGCGTCGAGGTGCTGTACGTCAGCGACGATGTGTTTCAGACGTTGTCCAGAAAGGACGGCCCGCAGGGCCTCGGGGCCGTCGTTCGGCAAAGGTGGACCGCCCTCGACGATATCGGCGTGGACGATTCGACTCCGGACAAGACGCTCGGCTGGGTGGTTCTCGAGGACGTGGGCAACCCGGGCAACCTGGGGTCGATCCTGCGCACGTGTGAGGCGGTTGGCGCGTCGGGCGTCATCCTGCTGGGCGATACGGCAGACCCTTACGATCCTTCATCGGTTCGCGGCAGTATGGGCTCGATTTTCACGCAGCGGGTCGTCCGCACCTCGCTCGATTCCCTGATCAATTGGCAGAACAAGACTGATATTCCGATGGTCGGCGCGTCAGACGCCGCGAAGGTAGATTACCGGGAAGCCGGCTATGCCCCACCCGTCCTCTTGTGCCTGGGCAGCGAACAACACGGTCTGTCTGAAGCCCAACTCGCCGCCTGCGACCAGGTCGTACGCATTCCCATGGTCGGCCGGGCAGATTCCCTGAACCTGTCCGTGGCTGCCGGCGTGCTGCTTTACGATGTTTTCAATTGGGCGCGCGGGGCGGACTGATCGATTCCACCCAATCGACTTTTTCTTGTCACCAACACGTCAACCGGGTTATAATAGCGGTCTGACTTACGCGATTCCACAAGCTCATTCTACAACAAAGAGGTCGACCTATGCCAGTTACCCGCCGCGCCTTTCTGGAAACATCCGCCCTCGCGCTGACCGGCCTCGCCGCGTCCGCGAAGGCGCATGCCGCCCCCGTTCCCAGCAACCACAGCGCGCCTGCACCGCCCACGATTGTCGCGTCGCGTAACGGCATTCGCGGCGTCGCGAAGGCCTACGAAATGATGACGAAGGACCAGGCCGACCCGCTCGACGCGGTCATTGCCGGCGTAAACATCCAGGAACTGGACCCCAATGACCAGTCCGTGGGGTATGGGGGCCGTCCAAATGCGGACGGCGTCGTTACCCTGGACGCCTCCGTCATGCACGGACCTACGAGACGGGCGGGTTCCGTCGCCGCGCTGGAGGACATCGCCTCGGCGTCGCTGGTGGCCAAGGCGATCATGGATTACACCGATCACATCATGCTCGTCGGCAAAGGCGCGAAGCGCTTCGCCCTGGACATGGGCTTCAAGGAACAGGACCTGCTCAGCGAGGAAAGCCGCCAGGACTGGCTGCGCTGGCGGTCACAACTCAGTCCGGACGATGACTGGCTGGACCACGAGGACGACATCGTGATCGAACGGCCGGGCGGCACGATCAACATGTGCGGCGTGGACGCGAACGGCGATATAGGCAGCGTGACGACCACGAGCGGCCTGTCTTGGAAGATCCCGGGCCGCGTGGGCGACAGCCCCATCATCGGTACGGGGCAGTACTGCGACAACAAAGTGGGCGCCGCCGGTTCCACGGGGCGGGGCGAGGCGAACATCAAGGTATGCGGGGCGTTCCTGACCGTGGAGTTCATGCGGCAGGGCAAGTCGCCCCAGGAAGCCTGCCTGGCCACGCTTGAGCGGTCCGTGGCCATGACGGAAGACCGGCTGCTGGACGGTAAGGGCCGCCCCATGTTCAGCCTGAATTTCTACGCCGTGGCCAAGGACGGACGGTTCGGCGGGGCGACCATGTACCAGTACCCGGACGAGTACCTCGAGGTGCTTCCGGGGAGGGGAAATTACGCCGTGGCCAATGCGGACGGAGCCCGGCACGAGCCTCTGCAGTACGTATACGACCAGACACAGCTTCCCGGCGCTTTGAAGGACCGGATGATGGAGCGCGTGGAGCGGATCAGGTAAGAACGGTCCGAGATGGAGAACTAAGCGGACTGATAGAGGGCATTCATGATACTGAACGAACAGCAGATCTTCGCCTTCCACGAAACCGGTTACCTGTTTTTCTCGGGGTTACTCGACAAACAGGAAGTGAAGGCGCTGCAGGAGGCGGTTCCGGAGGTACTCAGCCGCCAGGGACCGGAGGTGGTGCGGGAGAAAGACGACCCCACGGCCGCCCGGCTGGCTTTCGGAGCGCATACCTACTCCGAACCCTTCGGACGGCTGGCACGTCTGCCACGGCTGATGGACCCGGTTCGCCAACTGCTGGGGGACGAGGTTTACCTGCACCAGACCCGCATGAACCCCAAGCAGGGCTTCGGGAGCGGGGCGTCGTGGACCTGGCACCAGGACTTCCCGTCGTGGTACAAGGTCGACGGCATGCCCGAACCGAATTGCATTATGGCGTCGGTGTTCATCGACGACTGCACGCCGGTCACCTCGCCGCTCATGATCATACCGGGGTCCCACCGTTGGGGCCTGCTGGACTCCGAACTTCACGCGGACGCGAAGGGCCGAGGGTACGACCTGTACCACATCGACCGTCCGACGCTGGAGCAACTGGCCGGTGATAACGGCATCGAAGCGCTCATCGGACCGGCGGGCTCGGTCGCCCTGATCCACAGCAACATCGTCCACGGATCGGCCGACAACGTCTCGCCCTGGCGCCGTGCGATCTTCTACCTGATCTACAACGCCGTCGGCAACGCCTGCACGCGCGAGGTCAGGCCCTGGTACCAGAACAACCGGGACTTCACGCCGCTGGAGCCGATCGAGGATGACGGACTGCGGGCTTTTTCGGCTGCGCAGACCACTCCGGCCGGCTAGTCACCCGCGTTGGCCGCCTGGATCGCCGCGTGGATATACCCGTAGGCGTAGGCGAATCCCACCTGGCCCGCCTCGGGACCTGATATGCCGGGCACGTGATCCGGCATGATCATGTACTCGTACCCCACTTCCTTGTAGGTCCGCATCGCCTTCAGCATGTCGATGTCGCCCTCGTCGGGGAAGACCTCCACGAAGTTGTTCAGCCGCCCCTTGATGTTCCGGAAGTGTACGTTAAAAATCTTTTTCCTGCTTCCGAAATAGCGGATCACGTCGAATATCTCCTCCGACGGATTCTCGAGGCTTTCCGACATGCAGCCCTGGCAGAAGTTCAGTCCGTTGTAGGGACTGTCGTACAGGTCGATAAGCTTCTTGAAGCCGTCCGACATGCCCAGCACGCGGGCCACTCCGCGGTACGTCCTGCCGTGCCCGATGCCGGGGTCCGACGGGTGGCACGCCATCTGGACCTTGTATTCCTCCGCCACGGGGATGATGACCTTGAGCCAGTGGTCTATGCGCTCCCACATCTCGTCTTCGTCAGCCGGCCCGGCTTCGAATTCCGGTCTGCCCTGGTCGAGCTTGTCGTATTCGAAGGACGACAGTTTCGCGCCGCCGCGGCCGTACTTGGGCTCGGTACGCAGGTGGCCCAGCAAGGTGATGTTGTAGTTCAGTCCCCTCAGCCCGGCCTCGGAGGCCATGCGTACGGTCTCGCACATGCGTTCCAGCGCGCGGTCCCGCTTATCGCTCTTTCCCAGGAAAATTGCGCCGGCCTCGTTGTCGAAGGCGCTGGCGGAGCCCAGGGGGATATGGATCATCTCGAGGTTGATCCCGTACCGGTCGAAGCGTTCGCGCTGGGCTTTCAGCAGGTCGACCGTCCACTCGGCCCAGGGCTCGGCCGGCGTCTGGTCCACGTTGAATACACCCAACTGGGCCAGTACCTCGATATCCGTATCATTTCTGCACCGGGTCTGCGTTCCGATGTACATGCATTGCCTCCATGGTTCAGATGTCGGGTAAATTGTGTCGTCTTTGAAGAGATCCTGCACACCGCAGAGCGGATTCGGGCATCTTCTGTTCTCGTACCGCTCCTGCTGTCGTGTATACCGGCAACCTCCGCCCTCAGGCCGTTCCTTCGGGCACGTCTTCCGACTTCTTGCCGAATACCTGTACGCGCGTGCCGGCCAGCAGGTCCCTCAGCTGGTTGCGAATGGCCCAGAGGCACACGAGGGACGGGATCACCATGAGCGTCGTGATCACGAAGAAGGTGCC
>JAJECR010000037.1 GCA_022821935.1 Candidatus Latescibacterota bacterium | reverse complement strand
TTCCCCGGCTGAAATCGCGGGATTCATGGACCTGAAGGCAGGCACGGTACGCAAGCGGCTCTACGAAGCGCGAAACAAGCTGAAACCCCGCCTGCTCCGCGTCCTTTCTCAAGACCTGAACGATTACGCGCTGTCGACAGACGATACATTCGGAGACCGAGTTATGAAATGGATTCGACCCGATTTCACGAGTGAGCAAGGCCATTTCATGGATGGCGAGCCGGACAGGGTATGGGATATGCTGCTGGCCGCGGCGGAGGGAGACCTGGCGAGAATCAAGCGTCTATTGAAAGCGGACCCCGGCCTGGCAGACTGCAACTGGGCGTACTACCGTCCGCTGCACTTCGCCGTCCGGGAGCGGCACACGGACGTGGTTCGCGTATTGCTCGACCACGGTGCGGACCCCGCGGCGGCATCGGGACTGGACTATCACGTGCCGCCACTTGACCGGGCCCGGGATCGCGGATACGACGAAATTGCAGGGCTCCTGACGGACGCTATCGCTTCCAGGTACAACTCGCCTCCCGTGGGCGAACGCGCCTGCGAAGTGGTTCGCCGGGGCGATCTGGAGGAAGCGCGCGGGCTTTTCGATGCTTCTCCCGAACTGGTGAACGCCGGCGACGAACGGGGCAACCGTCCTTTGCACGTGGCCGTGGAAGAATACAACCTGGAAATGACGTCGCTGCTCCTGGACAAGGGCGCCGATCCGGACCCCGTCAGGTGGGACGGGTGCAAGCCCCTGCACCTGGCCGTGTTTCACGCCCGCAAGAGCCGGGGACGCCTGAACCCCTTGCTGACCGGATACCTGATCGCGAGGGGCGCGGAATACAGCATGACGGTGGCGTGCGCCCTGGGGGACGAACGGCGCGTGCGCGAGCTCCTGGCCCGGGACCGTAATCTGGCCGGTGAACAGGATACCTGCGGGTTCTCTCCGCTATTCAGCGCGGCGGGACAGGGGTACACCGATATCGTAAGACTTCTGCTCGACCATGGGGCCGATCCCAACGCCCCGGAACACAACGCACCCCGGGGACACGCCTTGTACGAGGCCGTGGCCGGAGATCACCTGGAAACGGCGAAACTCCTGCTCGAACATGGGGCCGACCCCAACGCGCCGGTGGAGTCCAGCGGCGTGCCCCTGTCACAGGCACTGGGCCAGGGGAAGAACGAGGAGATGATCCATCTGCTGTACCAGCATGGGGCGACGGCCGACATCAGCATGTACGTCCTGCTGGACAATATCCCTGTCGTCGGCGAACTGCTCGGCGCGGACCCCGGTCTCGCCAACTACGGCGGCGACTACGGGGTACTCTGCATGGCCGCCGGGTTCGCCCGGAAAGAGATCATCGAAATGCTGCTCCGCGCGGGAGCCGAACTGAACCGCCCGTGGTACGCCAACAACTACATGGGGTACGCCTTCCGGCGGCGCAAGGGGTGGAAGCTGGACGGAGGTGCCATGACTCCCCATGACGATATTTTGGAAATGCTGAACCTGTTCTTCGATCATGGCGCCGATCCCAACAACGCGAACTGGCACGGCGTGACCTACCTGCACAAGCTGGCCGCCATCGGCGACGTGGAGAAATCCGCCCTGTTGCTTGACCGGGGTGCATCTATAGAGGCTGTAGATGACGAGTGGCGCTCAACGCCGCTGGGATGGGCGGCGCGCTGGGGACACAGGGACCTGGTGAGTTTCCTGCTGGAGCGGGGGGCGGATCCCCGGGGCGGCGGCGCCGAATGGGCGACTCCCCTGGCCCGGGCGGAGAAGGCCGGGCACAACGATATCGCTGAGATGTTGAAATAGGACTGGAAAACGGCTACCCGCCGGCCACCGAACCCACGATCATGTAGGGTTCCTCGCCCCGCGCGATGGTTTCCGGTACCGGCGCGTCGGGCGGATCGAGGGAGAGGTCTCTGCCGCAGCCGAAAAATCGAACAAGAGGCCGGCGCGCGCCGGTCCCGTAATCCCGGACCGTCCCGCCTAGCTGGGGAAAGCGCGCTTCCAGCGCGTCGAGGATCTTCCGCTGTGTCACGATCCCGCCCTTGACCTCTAAAGTGATTTCCTTGCCGGGCAGCCCCGCCAGGTTCCTCAAATGATAGGGTAATACGACGCGTATCATGAGAGCGTCTGGACTTCGACAGACATCACGGGCGGGAGATTCTCCACGATGGCCGTCCAGTGGTCGCCTCCGTCGGGGGACACGTAGACCGCTCCCCCCGAAGTTCCGAAGTATATCCCGCAGTCTTCAAGCACATCCACGGCCATGGCGTCCCGCAGGACGTTGACGTAGCAGTCTTTCTGCGGCAGTCCGGAGGACAGCGGTTCCCATTCGTTCCCCCCGGTCCGGCTCCGGTATACGCGCAGGTGGCCTTCGTCCGGGTAGTGCTCGGAATCGCCCTTCATCGGGACTACGTAGATCGTCTCGGGTTCGTGGGCGTGCACGCCGATTGGAAAGCCGAAATCGCTGGGCAGGTTACCGCTCACATTGGTCCAGGAGTCTCCCCCGTTTTCGCTGCGCATGATGTTCCTGTGGCTCTGCATGAACAGCACGTCCGGACGGGACGGGTTCATGGCGAGGCGATGGACGCAGTGACCCACCTCCGCCTCGGGCTCCGGGATGTAATCGGAATGCAGGCCCCTGTTTATCGGTTGCCACGACTTACCTCCGTCCAGGGACCGGAAGGCCCCGGCCACGGAAATAGCGACAATTAACCGATTCGGGTCGCCCTGATCCAGGATGATGGTGTGCAGGCACAGCCCGCCCGCGCCGGGATGCCAGCCCTCGCTCGAAGGATGGTTTCTCAGGCCGGCGAGTTCATGCCAGGACTGCCCCCCGTCCGTGGTACGGAACAACGCCGCGTCCTCGACGCCGGCAAATACAGTTTCCGGATCGGATGGCGAAGGTTCGAGGTGCCAGACCCTGTTGAATTTCCAGGGACGCGGGGTGTCGTCGAAATCAAGGTGGGTGCCCACTTCTCCCTCGAAGGAGAATTCATTATTCACCGGGTTCCAGCTCTTTCCGCCATCGTCCGAACGCTGCAGCAACTGCCCGAACCAGCCGGTGCCCTGTGCAGCATACAGGCGATCCGGGTTGGCCGTGGATCCGTTAATGTGATAAATCTCCCAGCCCCCGAAATGCGGACCGTCGATGTGCCAGTCTGCACGGGCGCTATCCGCCGAGAGGATAAACGCTCCTTTTTTGGTGCCCACCAGAACCCTGACCCTGGCCATGTCCGCTCCTTTATGACACGCCTGTATCTCATGTATCCATACAACATGACATTCACGAATAATGTAGACACGGAAAGGGAACCTGTCAACATCCTGTCCGCGCGAGCAAGCGTTCCCAAGCCCATCGAAATCTGTGGCTTTCCGCACCTGTGATTCGTACTTTAATTCGGGATTTATCGTGCTCCTCAATTAGACCAGGTAATCCAGATGCCGTTGCATCGCGGAGGTTCTCCGAAGGTCCGATGCTTGAACCGAACGGCGCTTGAACTGAATTTTCGCTGTTTCCCCGGTTGAATCCATGGTTGTAATTATCGCTAGTAATCGGCAGCACAAATCGATGCAGATTGAAGGAGGAATGTAATGCGAATCGAGATGACCGGAGTCTTAGTAAACGATCCCCTTGAAGCGCACGAGTTCTACACGAAGATCCTGGGCTTCAAGGAAGTGATGTACCAGCCAGATGCCAACCTCGCCATCGTGGCTTCTCCCGAAGAACCTGAAGGCACCACGCTTCTGCTCGAACCGAAGGGTACTGAATTCGCCGAGGTGTTTCAAAAGGCGTGTTATGAATCCGGCATGCCTTCCATCGTGTTTTCCGTGGACGATATCGCTTCCGAATACGAACGTCTTAAAAAGCTGGGCGTAAGATTCACCGGAGATCCGACGAAACAGGATTTCGGCATGCAGGCCATATTCGATGATACCTGCGGCAACTATATCATGCTTGTCGAACTGAATGAAGGATCCTGGGAATCAACCTCTTAAGTAGGTATCCGAAGGGTGAATACCTATGCGTAGTCCCGCAACTCGTCAAGCAACTAGAATGGGAGAAACGAAGAGATCATGAACTGGACCGACATACTGACCCGTGAAATGAAATATACGTACCAGGCAGCAGATGGATTGATGGATCTCGTCGGGGACGAAGACCTCGACTGGAAACCATCGTCGGGCGACAACTGGATGACCACCGGCCAGCTGCTGTATCACGTGGCCGAGGCCTGCGGGATGGCTATAAAGGGATTCGTGACCGGCGACTTCGGACTGCCCGAGGGCATCAGCATGGACGACGCGGGCTCGGGTGACATGCTGCCCCCTGCCGAATCGATGCAGACCGTCACATCGGTGGCCGAAGCAAAGGAAAAGCTCGCGGCGGACCGGGACCTGGCACTCGAAATGCTAAAGCTTGCCGGCGAGGAAAGGATGCAGAACGAACCCGCTCCCGCCCCATGGGACCCGTCCACTCCCGTGCTCGGCCATCGCATGATGGAGATGGTACAGCATCTTGCCCAGCACAAGGGGCAGCTGTTCTACTACCTGAAACTCCAGGGCAAGCCGGTCAATACCATGCACCTGTGGGGTGGTGGGCTTGCCGAGGACCGCGAGCAGGAACGGCAGGATAAGCAGTCCAGCCAGTAGAATGAAAATGAAATGGGAATATTACCGTCCCCACATAGAGCGGAGCGTCCCGGGAAACAAAGTAGACCTGACTCCCCTGTGTAACGATTCGGAAGTTCGCAGGAACCTGATTCTCGATCTCGCCCGTCCATTCCGGAAGGTCGACCTGGACAAAGTGGCGAGTCCCGAATCGCTGGGATACATCCTCGGAAGCGCAGTAGCCCAGAGGCTGAACAAGGGCTTCATTCCCTTTCGAAAAGGCGGAATGCTCCCTGTCAATCGGCAGTACAAGTCGCGTGTCTCTTTTGTAGACTACACGAACAGGAAAAAGTCCCTGGAGGTAAATAAAAGCCTGATTAAACCCGGCGAACGCATACTGATCGTGGATGATGTGATCGATACCGGTGCCCAGGTAAGGGCCATGATAAAGTTGATCGAACGGCTGGATGGTGAAGTGGCGGGGGTTTCGGTTCTGATCGCCGACAGGAGCCGGAGGACATCCCGATTGATCGACAGGTACAGTGTCTATGCTATTCATATGCCGCTCGTCAGCTAGTATCCTGAACCGAAAGTGGCGAAACGCCTGTTACGGATAAACCGAACACATACTTTCCGAGGATAGACGGCAATGTCCCCCGAAACCGATAATCAACACATGCACCTCGGTGCTTACGCATTATGCCGTGATCCTTCGAACCGCCTTCTTCTGGTTCGTGCGACGAGTGGTCTTGAGTTTGGAGGCCTGTGGACGATGCCCGGCGGCGGTACTGAATGGGGCGAACATCCCGATGACGCGTTGTTGCGGGAATTGGAAGAAGAGACGGGGATTGTAGACATTGATAGGTATCGGGTGGCCGCGGTGTATTCGCACGCTTACAAGAGTCGAACGGATTGGCAGGGCGACCCGGTACACCACATAGGAATCGTGTACGAGGTTGTGCTTGCGGCGTTCGACCTGAGACCGGAGAAAGAAGGATCAACCGATCGCTGTGAGTGGCTTACCGAAAGCCAGGCTCGACAATTGCCGCTTGGACAACTGGGAGCATTCGGAGTCGACCTGGCATGGCCAAATTCATAGCGACAGGTTATCTTAGATGATCGAATTACATGGAAAGAACGTGGTATTGCGGACCATGGAACGTGCGCATTGCCGCACGCTGTGGGAGAACTATGAGCCCGTGGAGCCGTTTCCTACTGAATACGTCAGGCCCGGTCTATCGATAGAGGGTTCTGACAATTGGTTTGAGGAGATCCAGGAGCAGCAGGAAAAGACTCAGATATACCTGGGAATCTTCGAGAAAGACGGAATTATCATTGGAGATATACAGCTGGCAGGTATCGACTGGAGAAGCCGTACGGCAAGTCTCGGAGCTGGAATCGCCCGTAAGTCTGACAGAGGGAAGGGGTATTGCACGGATGCTGCGCTGGTCATGCTGCGGTTTGCGTTTGAGCAACTGGATTTATACAGAATCTCGGCTGCGACTGCTTCATGTAACGCGGCCGCGACGCGATCAGAGTACTTGAGAAGCTTGGGTTTGTCCAGGAAGGCCGTGAACGCGGGGCAACATACTGGTCCGATCAGCGTTGGGACCGACTGTTGTTCGGCATTTTAAAAACTGAATTCGTGGCCCTGCATAGGAAACCTTGAGTGGTAATTGGGTCTGATTGGAGGATCACAAAGGTGCGATCATGAAACCCGCCCCCCTTAAAGATACCATCTCTTTCGAGGATTTTGAGAAACTCGACATACGCGCCGGAACGATTGTCTCCGTCGAAGACGTGCCGAATTCCAAAAAGCTTATGAAGCTGGTAGTCGACTTCGGCGATCACACCCGGTCGATCCTTGCAGGCATCAAGCAAGAGCGGTCAGATCCGCAAGAAATCGAAGGAAAACAAGCACTCTTCGTGGTGAACCTGGCTGAAAGAAAAATGGCCGGTGAGGTTTCTCAGGGCATGCTTTTCGATATTGGGTATGCGGACGGAATCATCCCTTGTCTTCTGGTACCCGAACTGCCTGTGCCAGATGGCGCGAGGGCCGGATGAGCATTGGTAAAATGGAGGCAACATGACTTCCGAAACCGCAACCAACCGCCGCCAGCGTGAGCATGCAAGATATGGGGCGGCAACCCAGCAGGAATTCGACGGGTCACTGCCCCAGCCCTTTCCCCGGCAGATGGGCCCGCGCGCCATGGAGTACCTGGCCGAGGTCGTCGACTCCGGACTCACCTGCGACATGGTGGGCCGGTTCGAGCACGCCTTCGCCGAAGCCAACGGCGTCGCCCACTGCATTGCCACGCCGGGATGCACGCCGGCCCTGGCCGTGCTGGCCGCGGCCTTCGATTTCGAGCTGGGTGACGAGATCGTGGTCAGTTCCGTCAGTGATTTCGGCACCGTGCAGGGCCTGATCAGCGCCGGATACATCCCTGTGTTCGCCGACACCGCACCCGGCACGATCAACGTGAGCGCCGAGACCATCGAGGCGTGTATCACCGATCGTACGCGGGCGGTTCTCGTCGTGCACCTCAGCGGCCTGATCTGTGACATGGACGCCATTAACGAAGTTGCCACACGCCACGGTCTGGTGGTCTACGAGGACGCCTGCCAGGCGGTCTTCGGCCGGTACAAAGGCCGAAACGCAGGCACCCTGGCTACGGCGGGGGGCTTTTCCTTCGACGCGGAGAAGACCATGGGCTCCGACGTGGGTGGCTGCATCCTCACCGATGACGACGAATTGGCCGAACGGGCTCGCTTCGTCGGCCACAGCCGCGCCGGGGAGATGATCGACCACTTCGGACGGGTACACACGGTGAACGGCTTCGCCCATCGCATGACCCAGTCTACCGCGGCGATCAGCCTCGCCCAGCTGGAGATCATCGGACCGCAGGTGGAGCAACGCGATCGCATGATCCGCCTGCTTAACGCGCACCTGGACGAAATCCCGGGCATCACGGCATTGCCGATTCCGCCGGAGACCGAGGTGTACTCCTGCTGGATGGCGGGATTCACCATCGATCCAGTACAATTCCGATGCGACGTGGAAGAGTTCGGTGCCCAGGTGGCGGCCGGAGGCATCCCCGGGGCGGGTCCGATGCGCTATTACCTGCTGCCGGTTGCCCTACCCTTCCTCGACGAGGCGGCGAAACAGCAGCGCTTCCCCTACTCGCAGCCCCCGGCCTCGCGTAACTACCACTACGACTCGGAAAGCTGTCCGAACGCGCACGAGACGCTGGAACGCTTCATCCGCTGGAGCTCGTTTTGCGACAGGTACGAGCCCCACCACTGCGAGCAGGCGGCGTCAATCGTACGCCGCGTCGCTGAAGAGAACCGGATATGAATGAGAAAACGCTTCAGCTCGACGCCCGTTACTATCGGTCCGTACCGACGGACCGCGCGGGATACGAAGAAGTCACCCTTTCACTGCCCGTGGACAAGACCGCCTTAATCGGCCTCCACTGCTGGAACATCGGCTGCCCCGACGGTCCGGCCACGGACGACGACTATTGCGTCGGCATGGGCTGGCCGCAGGCGACGCGGGAGGCCGGACGCATCATGGCCGAAGTCATCCGTCCGGCCATGGACCTAGCCCGTTCTATCTGTATGCCGGTCTGCCACGTCGAGAGTGACTGGCTGGACCACCAGTATCCCCACATCGAATCTCGGCGGTCAGACGCGACGGCATCAGTGAATCCAGTCAGGCAGGAGCTGTTCGAGCGGGCCCACGGCGTCGATTACATGGAGCGCTCGCCGCTTGCGAAGATGCGACGCGCCGAGATCGTATCTCCGGTTGGAGACGAACCGCTGGTCTTCTACTCCGATGCGCTGGACGATTACCTGCGGGACCGTGGTGTGGAGACGCTTATCTACATGGGGTTCGCAACGGACATGTGCCTGCTCGGTGCGGAGGGGGGAGCGCGGCACATGCTTGC
>JAJECR010000104.1 GCA_022821935.1 Candidatus Latescibacterota bacterium | reverse complement strand
TCGAGCGCCATGACGAGCTCGACCGTATCGAGCGAGTCGGCGCCCAGGTCGTCGGTAAACGAGGCATTGTCGGTAACCTGGTCACCGTCCACGCCAAGCTGCTCGGCGATGATCTCCTTAACGCGGTCTTCCATCTTCTTTCCTCCTGTACGAATGAAATGTTGGCTTCCTCTAATTACATGCTGTAACCAGATTCGCTGCTTTCCATTGCAAACCCGAGCTTAGCCCGGGCCGCTAGATCCACGCCACAAGTTGCTGTCCCGGATGAAGCAGATTGATTACGCTTACATCCCCATGCCGCCGTCGACGCGCATCACCTGGCCCGTTATGAAGGCGGCGTCGTCGGAAGCCAGGAACGCCGCGATGCCGGCCACGTCATCGGGCTGTCCGGCCCGGGAAAGCGGCGTGGCGTCCAGGAACGAGGTCCGCACCGCCTCGGGAAGCGACGCCGTCATGGCGGTTTCGATATATCCCGGGGCGATCGCGTTGACCGTAATCCCCCGGCTGCCGACCTCTTTTGCCACGGACTTGGTGAAGCCGATGATACCGGCCTTGGACGCGGCGTAGTTGGCCTGGCCCGGGTTACCCGAGAGGCCGACGATCGAGGTCAGGTTGATGATCCGGCCGCTCCGCTGCCGCATCATTTGCCGGATGACGGCCTGGGTGCAGATGAACACGCCGCCCAGGTTAACCTGCATGACCTCGTCCCAGTCAGCCTGTTTCATGCGCATCAGGAGCGTATCCCGGACCGTGGCCGCGTTGTTGACCAGGACGTCGATGGCCCCGCAGGCTTCAGTCACGCCTTCGACCAGGTTTTTCACGCTGTCCCGGTCGTCGATGACTGCGGACGTTCCCATCGCATCGCCGCCGTTTTGTCTAAGCGCTTCGGCGGCTTCCTCGGCCTTCGTTCCGTCGCGGCTCGTAATGACCACCCGGGCGCCTTCCGCGGCTAACCGTTCGGCGACGGCGGAACCGATCCCCTGTGCGCCGCCCGTTACGATGGCAACTTTATCCTTTAAACCCCGCAAAACTGAATATCCCCGTGCGTACGTGCCGTTTTTACTGTTATCAGTTCCGTTCCACCGCGGGCTGAGCGAGCGTTTCGACCACCGAAGCCACGTCCTCGAGCCTATCCGCGTTCAGGATGTCGACGCCGCGGTGCATCCTTTTCATGAGTCCCGTGAGCACGCTGCCCGGCCCCGCCTCCACCGCGGTGTCCACCCCGTGGTCGGCCAGGGTCTGCATGGATTCAGTCCACCGGACGGGCGAAGTCAACTGTTCGATCAGCAGGCGACGTATTTCCCCGGGTTCCGTCACGGCCCGGGCGGTCACGTTGGCCACCACCGGCGTTTCCGCGCGGGCGATGGGGGCTTTTTCAATGGCCGCGGCCAGACCCTGTCGGGCGTACTCCATGAGTTCCGAATGGAACGCCCCGCTGACCTTTAGTGGCACGACCCTTTTGGCTCCCGCGCCGCGGGCGCCATCCATGGCACGTTCAACGGCCGGAACGGCTCCGGCGATGACCGTCTGCACCGGGGAGTTGTAGTTGGCGGGTTGAACGGGTTCGCCCTCTGTGCTCGCGGACCGGCAGACCTCGTCGATTTCCCGCGACGACAGTCCGATTACAGCCGCCATGGTGCCCGGCTGCCTTTGACCGGCCTCGTGCATCAGTTCGCCACGCAGGCTGACCAGGCGCACCGATTCTTCGAACTCGAGCGAGCCCGCCGCGACCAGCGCCGCGTATTCCCCCACGCTGTGTCCGGCGACGTAATCCGGTTGGACCCCCTGTTCGTTCAGCAGGGACGCCACCGCCACGCTGTGCACCAGGATAGCCAGTTGCGTGTAATTCGTTTGCTTCAGGGTCTCGGCGGGGCCGTCAAAGGACACCCCGGCGATATCGGCGCCGGTGATCTCGCGGGCCTGCCGGTACAGCGTACCTATTCGCGGATACCGGTCGTGCAGGTCCCGTCCCATGCCCACGTACTGGGAAGCCTGCCCCGGAAACAAGAAAGCGATCCTGGCCTGGGTCATGGATTGGCGGCGTCGAACCTAGATTGCTTCGACTTCCCGTACTTCCCTTCCCTGGTAGTAACCGCAATGGGGGCAGACGCGGTGCGCGAGTTTCTTCTCTCCGCAATGCGCGCATTCCACCAGCGCAGGCGTCGACAGTACCCAGTGCGTCCGGCGCTTACGACTCCGTGCCCGGGATTGGCGTCGCTTGGGCAGGGCCATGTGCTATTCCTCCTTCAACAACGTTTTCAGTGTGTGCCAGCGAGGATCCGCCTGCCGCGTACCACAACCGCAGGCGCCCTCGTTGAGGTTCGTCCCGCATTCCGGACAAAGCCCCCTGCAATCTTCGCTGCAGAGAGGTTTCATGGGTAAGTTCAGGTTGACGAGCTCCGCGATGCGCCGGCTCAGGTCGATCGTCTTCGCGCTGTAGTCCAGGATTTCCACATCGTCGGATTCGGTCAACTCCTCGCCCTCCGGAATGGCGCGGTCCGTCTTCTCATAGTAGGTCGCGATTTCGCCGCTGACATGCTCTTCCACTTCTTCGAGGCATCTGCCGCAGGAAAAGGTCAGGGCGACCCCGACATCAGCCTGCAGCACCAGCGAATTCTCGGAGACCGTGAGCGTGCCGTCTACCTTGACGGGTGACGCGAAACGGCAGTCCTCGTCCGGGAGAAAATCTGCGGCGGGCGTGTCTTCCAAATGGATGGGATGTAAACCTTCGGCCAGATGCTCGATCGCGATTTGCATATCGACTGCTTGTTCAGGATTGTCCGACCCGCGTTCACATGCGTATCTCTTACCGCAATCCGGATGTAGCCCGGCCTTCCGTCGATTTCCCGGAAGCCACTAATAATACGGGGGTTACCCCTGTCGTGTCAAGAGGAAAATCCCGTCATCAGGCGAGGGCGGAGCGTATGAAATCGACCACGTCGGCCGACCGGTCGGCCACCGGGATGCCGGCCGCGTTCAGTGCGTCTACCTTCTCCTCCGCCCCGCCCGTTCCACCGGAAATGATCGCGCCGGCGTGCCCCATGCGCTTGCCGGGCGGCGCGGTGCGGCCGGCGATGAAGCCCACCACCGGCTTTTTCATGTTCTCCCGGACGAATTCAGCGGCCCTTTCCTCGTCAGAACCGCCAATCTCGCCGATCATGACCACCGCGTGCGTGTCCGGGTCCGCTTCGAAGGCCTCGAGCGCGTCGATGAAGCCCGTCCCAATGATCGGATCGCCGCCGATGCCCAGGCAGGTGGACTGCCCAATGCCCGCGCTCGTCAACTGGTGCACGATCTCGTAGGTCAACGTGCCGCTGCGGGAGACCACGCCCACGTGGCCCGGCTGGTGTATGTGGCCCGGCATGATGCCTACCTTGGCGACCCCGGGCGTTATGGCGCCGGGACAGTTCGGTCCGAGCAGTCGCGCGCCGGATTGCTGCAGGACGGCGTAGACCCGGGCCATGTCCAGCGTGGGAATGCCTTCCGTGATGCAGATCACCAGGTCCATCTGAGCGTCGATCGCCTCGTGGATCGCGTCGGCCGCGAAGGCGGGACGGACGTATATGATCGACGTGTTGGCCTCTGTCTCCGCGACCGCTTCCTCCAGGGTGTCGTAGACCGGTATGCCGTCCAGATACTGGCCGCCCTTCCCCGGCGTGACTCCGGCGACGATGTTCGTGCCGTATTCCACCATCTGGCGCGTGTGAAACGAACCGTCTCGGCCGGTGATCCCCTGTACGACGACGCGGGTGTTTTCGTTTACCAGGATGCTCATCGTCCTCCCTCCCCGAGTTCAACGGCCTTCTGCACGGCTTCCGCCATGGTGTCCACGGCGACGAGTCCCACGGATTCGAGTATGCGCCGTCCCTCTTCCTCGTTCGTGCCGGTAAGCCGGATGACGATGGGCAGGGTGAGCGGACCGTCCGGTCCTTTCGCGATGCGGTCCAGGGCGGTCACGATGCCGTTGGCCACGTCGTCGCAGCGCGTTATGCCGCCGAATATGTTGAAAAGCACGGCCTTTACCCGGTCGTCCGACGTGATGATGTTCATGGCGGTGACGACCTTGTCCGGGTTCGAGCTGCCGCCGATGTCGAGGAAGTTGGCGGGCATGCCGCCGTAGAACTTCACCATGTCCATGGTGGCCATGGCCAGCCCGGCGCCATTGACGATGCAGCCGATGTTCCCGTCTAGTTTCACGAAGCTCAGGTCCGCGTCCCGCGCCTCGGCCTCAGTGGGTTCTTCGGAATCGGGATCGCGCATGGCGTCGATTTCTTCGTGTCTGAACAGGGCGTTGTCGTCGATGTTCATCTTGCCGTCCAAAGCCCACAGCTTTCCGTCCGGCGTAGTCACGAGCGGATTGATTTCCGCCAGGGAGGCGTCGCTTTCGATAAAGGCGTCATAGAGCCGGCCGAGCATGCCCGCAGCCTGGTTCACCACCGCGGGATCGGAATAGAGTTTATACGCCAGGGACCGGGCCTGGTACGGCATCAGACCCGGGAGGGGGTCGACGGCCAGCTTGTGGATCTTTTCCGGCGTCTCGCGGGCGACTTCCTCGATATCGACGCCGCCTGCCGCGCTGACCATGAACACCGGCCTTCGGGTCTGGCGGTCCAGGATGATGCCCACGTAGGCTTCATGGGCGATTTCCACCGCCTCGGCCACGAGCACCTGCCGGACGGTCAGCCCCTTGATGTCCATGCCCAGGATCTGGTCCGCTTTCTCGAAGGCCTCGTCGGGCGTTGAAGCCAGTTTGACTCCGCCCGCCTTGCCTCGGCCGCCCACGTGTACCTGGGCCTTGACCACAACGCGCGTACCCAGTTCCTCCGCGATTCGCCGGGCCTCCTCCGGCGTCCGGGCGACCTGTTCAGGCGGAATCGCCATGCCATGCCGGGCGAATATGCCTTTCGCCTGAAATTCGTGTATGTTCAATTCATGCTCCTTCGGTTTCGAATTTCCACTACGTTAAACGTGCTCCTTCGGTATCGAGTTTATTCTGCTCTTATTGAACCTGTGCCGAACCGTTCCGTTCCATTCCGCTGAATCTGCGCACTCATGCCTGCTTTCCCACCATGGCGCCCAGCGCGTCGAAACCAGGTTTGAGGGCAGGGTACATGGATTTGAATATGCCGTAACACTCCTCGTACCGCGCCGCCGACTCACGGTCCGGTTCCGTCCGGGAAGCGACGGCGACCAGGTCGTCCGCTGCCTCTTCGACGGTGCCGTATACGCCGGTGCCGACCGCGGCCAGGATCGCGGCGCCGAAAGCGGGGCCTTCCTCCGCGTTGACGGTGACGACTTCCGCGCCGTAGATGTCCGCCTGGATCTGCCGCCACAGGCTGCTCCGCGCGCCGCCGCCAGTGGAACGGACCTGCGAGACGGTCAATCCGAGTTCCCGCATGATTTCAATGGAGTCCCGCAGGGCGAAGGTCACCCCCTCCATGACGGACCGGATCATGTGGGGACGTCCGTGGCGGCCGGTTATGCCGATGAATGCGCCCCGTGCGTTGGCGTCCTTGTGTGGGGTGCGCTCGCCCATGAGATAGGGGAGAAAGACCAGCCCTTCGCTGCCCGCCGGCGCGCGGGCCGCCTGGGCCGTCATCAGTTCGTACGGATCGGTTTCCAGCATCCGGGCCGCGCTGACCTCCACCTCGCCCAGCGTGTTGCGCAGCCACTGAAACGCGCCGCCCGCGAAGAGGGTAACCCCCATCAGGTACCACTTGTCGGGGACGCTGTGACAGAAGGTGTGGACACGCAGCTCCGGATCCACGTGGACCTCGTCGGTATGGGCGAAGACTACGCCCGACGTGCCGAGGCTCGAAAGTATCCGCCCGGAACGGACGATTCCGGCTCCCACGGCGCCGCAGGTGTTGTCGGCGCCGCCACCGACGACGGGCGTGCCGGCCTTCAGTCCCATTTCCGAGGCTGCTGCGTCCGACATGTGTCCGCATACGTCGATGGATTCGAAGGTGGGCGGCATGAATTCCGCCGGCAGGCCTATGGCGTCCAGCATGGGGACGGACCATCGCCGTTCGCGGACGTCGAACAACAGGGTCCCGGCGGCGTCGGACACCTCCATGGCGAATTCGCCCGTCATCCGGAACCGGATGTAGTCCTTGGGCAGCACGACGCGCCGGATTCGGTCGTATATTCGCGGCTCATGATCGCGGACCCAGATCAACTTGGGCGCGGTGAAACCCTCGAGCGCCGGATTGGACACCCACCGCACCAGGTTTTCTTCGCCCGCCTTTTCCGTGATCCAGCGGCACTGCTCCGTGGTCCGGGTGTCGCACCAGAGGATGGATGGGCGCAGCACTTCGTTATGCTCGTCGAGCAGCACCGAACTGTGCATCTGGCCCGACAGGCCGATCCCCGCGATCGAGTCGGCGTCGATCCCGGCCGTTCCCATGGCTTCGCGGACCGTGTTCGACGCCGCGCGCCACCAGTCCTCCGGGTCCTGTTCGGCCCAGTTGGGGCGGGGCGTGTGCAGCGCGATTTCCTCGAAGGCCCGGGCCACCAGTCCGCCGTGCTCGTCGACGATAATCGTCTTGATGCCCGAGGTGCCGATATCGATGCCGATAAGATGTCTCATACGCGAACCGCCGCCGGCCGAACCCATGTCTTACCGGCACAAAAAAACCTGCGCAGGACCGCAGGAAACTGAAGGGGGAAAATGGAAGTCGAATTCAACTCATGTACGCGTGCAACCGGACGCTGCGGGAGGTATGCCGCAACCGGCGAATCGCCCGTTCCTTGATCTGGCGTACCCTCTCCCGGGTCAACCCGAACTGCTTGCCGATTTCGTCCAGGGTCATCGGCTTGTCCTTGTTGATCCCGAAATAGGATCGAATCACGGCGGCTTCGCGGTCCGTGAGGGTATTCAGCGCCCAGAACACTTCCTCCTTAAGCGATTTCTCCATGACCGGCGTTTCCGGTGATTCGATGTTCGTATCTTCGATCACGTCGAGCAGGCGTCCCTCCTCGCCGGGTGAAAAAGGCGCGTCGAGCGACAGGTGGGGACTGAAAATCCGCATGATGTCGACCACTTCCTTGTGATCCAGTGACAGGCTGCCGGCGATCTCCTGGGTCGTGGGCTCCCGGCCCAGCTCCTGCTTGAGGCCCCGTACGGCCTTATTGATGCGTCGCAGTTCCTCGGCCCGGTTCAACGGAAGGCGGAATATCCGCGACTGTTCGGCCAATGCCTGCATGATGGCCTGCCGCACCCACCAGACCGCGTAGGATATGAACTTGAACCCCTTGTGCTCGTCGTATCGCTGCGCGGCCTTGATCAGGCCGATGTTTCCCTCGTTGATCAGGTCGGAAAGCGGCAACCCCTGGTTCTGGTATTGCCTCGCCACCACAACGACAAAACGAAGATTGGCCTGGATCAGCTTGTTCGTGGCGCCATTCACCCCGTTACGCGCGTCGCGCGCCAGAGCCATTTCCTCTTCCAGGTTCAGGACCGGTATGGACCTTATTTCCTTCAGATAGGTGTCAAGCGACCGGTCATCCCCGGGATTCCTCGATCCAAACCGGGAAACGTTGACTTTCGACTGGGCGGTCCTGGCCATGATCTTCCTCCGATACCGCATCCAGACCAGCTTAAGAAGGCATATAACGCCTTAAGCATGGATCGCGAGAAATAGCATGCGGTTATCGTGTGGATTTACAGAGAATCTATCCAGGGGTGATTCCCCGGTTCCCAGCACTATAATGACGCGCCGGACAGGCCGTCAAGTTTTTTAAGGTTAAATCCGCAGCGTCAGGCAACCCGGCTCAAAACACCCGTTTCTCGACGTTGCTGCCGATATAGATGTCCATCATCGTAGTCCGGTTGCCCCAGAAGAGATCCTGCGCCCAGGCATTGGGATCGAGTCCCTTGAACCAGGGCTTGCGCAGGTCCAGCACGTGGGTGTGATAGATGAACACGCCACCCACGTCCTCGACGAGGATACGCTCCGCATCGGCGTAGTACCGCATGCGCTGCTCGTGGTCCAGGGTCGTGCCCCCGGCCTGCAGCAACCGGTCGAATGCGTCGTTCTTCCAGTCATGCCGGCCGTGTCCCACCGGCTGGGAATGCCACACCTGGGACAGCATGTTGTCGGGGTCGGGATAATCGTACTGGTAGGGGATCAGACCGAAGGGGATGGTGTACTGGTACATATTGTCCATGTACAGGCCGATTTCCTGGTTCCTGATCTCGACGCGCATCCCCAGGGTTTCCTTCAGCATGCCCTGGATCGCCTGGGCGATGCCCATCTGGGTCGGATCCGCCTGGCGCAGCCAGAATTCGATGGAGGGCAGGCCCCTTCCCTCCGGGTAGCCG
>JAJECR010000053.1 GCA_022821935.1 Candidatus Latescibacterota bacterium | reverse complement strand
GCATGGTGGCCGGGGGGGCGGGCAGCGCAAAAGACCCGGTCGGCTTCCTTCGTCAACACGGCGTCCACGGCCCTTATGCCCGCACCGGCCGCCAACCGGCCTACGGCCTCGGACGCCGGACAGACGGTCGTGTCGCCCGTGGGCAGATTCCGGTATCCCTGCGCGCACCAGCTGGCGACCGCTTCGACGTACGCCGCATCGTGTACGGCCTCGACCGAGGCATCATCGGCGATTGACGGGGAAAGGCATCTCAGGCCCGTCGGCGTCGCGGCAGCGGGGGCCTCTCCATCCAGGCCGAACCTGGAAAGGATGGATGTTATTCGCTCGGGTCGTTCGGGATGGAAGGGTCCCGTGTCGTGCCTGAGGAAATCGGGGTGGGTGATCAACGCGGTGGACATGTTGTCGAAACGCGGGCGACCGAGGCCCCGGGAACCGGGCCTTCGGCCATAGCCTTTCAGTTGCGGTCCCTGTTCTTGGAAAGCTGTTCGAAGTAATCGTTCACCAGGTCCCGGTATTCCGGGGGCACTTCCTCCTCCCGCGCCAGGTACAGGCGCTCCCTGCGGCGCATGTCCCTGACCTCCGCGCGTAACCCATCGTAGTAGTCACGAAGGGTGCGCGCCAGGTTATGGTGGAGCTCGTTCCATTTCCCCCGGTCGATCTTCCACGGTTCGTTGCCCAGGGCGAGCGCCCGATCCAGATCATCCCGCAACTGCCCGGTTTCCCGGGACATCTGCGGGACCTGTCCGGACAGATCCCGCAGGCGCTGCAGCTGTCGCCGGTAATCCTGGGAGATCTCGTCCAGGGACTCGGGATCAGGTATTCCGCGGTTCAGCCGGTACAACCGCCGCTGGAGGTTCTGCCATTCGGACATGGCGTCCCGCGTGCGTTCCTGCGTCTGCGCAAGGTGGTCCAGATCCCGGGTGATCAGCCTGTCCCGGGCGGCGCGGACCTGGTCTGCCAATCTGCCCAGCGCGGCGGAGATCTCTTCCTCCGTACGGGCCGACTGGTCCAGGGTGTCCCGTCTCAGCAGACGCTTCGAACGTTCGATCCGCTCATTCAACCGGTTTTCATCGATCATGTCTATGGCCCTGTCCGCCGCTTCCGCCGTTTCCGGCTGCTCCCGGGACGAACTTCTGGCCAGGTAGTCCAGATCCTGCCCGAGTCGTTCGAGATCGGTTCGAATCTCTTCTTTCGCTACTTCCACGCTCCTCAACCGTTCGCGTACGAATCGGTCCAGGCGCTGTGCTTTCACCGCTTCATCCAACCCGCCGCGCCGTGTTTCGATCGCGTCCAGCCGGTTCCTTATTCCCTCGAACCCGCCATCCTGCTCAATCTTGAGTTCGCCGACGTTCCGCGCGAGCTGATCCTGCCGGGCAGCAAGCTGGTCCGCCAGACGCACGGCTTCCCGCGCCAGCCGCTCGAGCGACGCGCCCTGTGCCCGCTGCAACTGCCGGGAGGCGTCGGTCAACCGCCGGGCCGCCTGAAAACCGCCCTCAGTAGCTTGCTCAAGGCGGTCGCGCCGCAGCTGCTCAATCGTTTCGCCCATGGCCTCGGAACTCTCGCGCAGTTCCCTTTCCGCCTGGTCCAACGTGGAACCGGACGAACCCGAACGCGGATCCCGTTCTCGTGGGTCGGTCCCGGACCCGGAAAGCGTTCGAGCGATCTCTTCGGTCTCCTGCCTGAGCTCCCGCTGCGACCTGGTGAGGCGATCCAGCTCCCTGCGGCGCCCGGCTTCCTGCAATTCTTCCGGCTCCGCTTCCGCCAGTTGCCGCATGCGGTCGTTCAACTGCTCCTGGCGCCTGGCCAGGTCGCGGATGCGTTGGTGGTTCTCGTCCATGCTCCGCTCCCGCTGGCGTTCCATGGCCGGCTGATCGGGACGCTCGTACCTGTTCCGTTCGTCCTCCAGCTCAAGTTCAGAGGTATCGGACAGGTCCAGCGGCGCCCGGCCCGACATCCCGCGGCCCCGGTTCACGGTATAATCCCGCATCTGGGCATCGAGCCTCGTCAGATACATGAGCGCCGTACGCTCGTGCACCAGGGCCTCGTCGATCGACCCGGACCGCAACGCGTCGGAAGCGGCCGACATCGGTCCGAGGGCCAGTTCCAGCGTTTCCACCATTTTCATGGCTTCCTGGGAGAATCCGACCAGGAACCGCATGAAGGCGAGCGCCTCGTCCGCCTGCCCGCGCAGATCGTCCTGTACCGCGGCAATCGCCTCGAGATCTTCTTCAACCCGGATCCCGGGATTCCCGGCAAGGGTCCGCTCTACCCGCCAGGTGGCCGAGATGATTTCCTTCTGCTTGCGGGAGAGTTGTCTCGTCTGCATTACATCGTTCCCGCCGCCTCCGCCGCCTCCGCCGCTTCCACCCTCGCCCTGCCGGTAGGTTTCGTCGAACGGCTTCACCTCGATAAAGTAAATGTCGGTCGCGGCCGTTCCGGCTTCCCCCCTGCGATCGCCCGCCACCGCGTAGTAGGCGACGAAATCGCCCGGCTGGACCGACAGGTTCTCGAGGTAGACGACGTGTTCCCCTTCCCAGACCGTGCGGCTGGATTCGTCCTGCTGCGCGGCCAGGTCCACGACCTGTTCCTCCCCGCCGTTCACCGCGTAGTTGAGGGAGAAGGACGAAAGGCCGAAATCGTCCACGGCCTCGGCGCGGATCATGACTTCGTCAACGGGGGAAACCCGCGTATCTCTCGTCGGTTCCAGGATGGCCACCCGGGGCGCATGGTCCGGCAGGGCCCGAACGTAGTATTCCACCGGACCGTCGTTTTCGGTATCGTCCGAGTCCACCAGGTGAATGGCATAGGACAGGTCCTCCCGCACCACGAAGGATCCCTCCAGGTTCATTCCCACGGCTTCGAGGGGTTCCGTTTGGCCGTTGCTGAAGCGCAGCTCGCCGGATTTGACCGCTTTGCTTGCGGTCACGGTCAGCGTAACCCGCGTGGCTACGGGCGCCGTGATGTCCCCGCGGTCTTCCTCGATCTTCGCGGCCAGACCCGTATACGCTGGGAAGTCGTACCTGACGTCTATGCGCTCGACATAGGGGGGATCGAAGGCGGTAATGCGGAACTCCCGCGACCGGGTCTCGGCCACGGCCACGTAGTAACGCCCGTCCTCGCTGACTCCGGTGATGCTGCCTGAGAAGGTACGTTCGTCATCCGTGGAATACAGATCCAGGCTCGACCAGTCTCCTGCCTGCCCGAACCGGACGTACAGCGTCGGGTCCGGAGACAGGCCGCTGCCCAGCCTGGCGGTTACGGCCTGGCTGTCACCGCGCCTGACCCGCGTGTCCCCGGGTTCTACCGTGATCCCGCCGGGGCTTGCCGGCGCGGTGAAATCCCAGGACACCAGGCGCAGGGCGGAACGGCCGAAATAGCCGGGGTCCAGGAGGACCAGGGTGATAAGCAGGAGCGCGGCGGCGCCCGCGGCCGCATGCAGTCGGAGGTGCCGCCCGCGATCCACGACCTTTTTGAAATCGATCTGTTCGGAGTATTCGGCGACATGCTCGATGAGCTGGTCCAGGAGCGCCTGCTGCGGACCCTTGAGCCGCGCGTCGCCGTATTCCACGGCGCTGACGAAGGCGTCGTTCAGTTCCGGATGCCGCTCCTCAATGTATCGAGCGACCTGCAGGTCTGAAGGTGTCCGGTAAAGCGGAAGCGCGAGATACCTGAAAGCGAGGTATCCAAGGGTGGCCAGGGCAATGGCCAGGAGCAGGACACTGACCGATCTGCCCAGATCGAAGACCTGAACCGCCGATACGCTGAGGACGAGCAGGATCGCCCCGGCGATGGCGAGCACGGA
>JAJECR010000141.1 GCA_022821935.1 Candidatus Latescibacterota bacterium | reverse complement strand
CGGACCGGCGGGCGACCGCCCACTTCGTCGAATCCATGGTCGCCCGGGGATACCGCCACAGCGCGCAGCCTCGACGGGTAAAGTTCGAAACGGACGACAACAGGATCATCGTTCACCGGTTTCTGAAAGAGGGCTGACCCCCTGACCCCGGATCGGACCGGACATGAAAGAAGCCATCGCCCAATTGCCGGAGGGTATTCGGGAGCGGCTGCGCCAGGCCGGCCGCCTGGCCGATGAATCGGAGTTGGACCTGTACCTGGTCGGCGGGACCGTGCGGGACATGCTCCTGGGGTGCGCCAGGGCAGACATAGACCTGGCGGTGGATGGAGACGGGATGGGATTCGCCAGCCGCCTGGCCCGCAGGACCGAAGGCCGTTACACGCCCCATGCCCGGTTCTTGACGGCCACCGTGGATCTGCCCGAAGGGAACAGCCTGGACGTGGCCACGGCACGGGGCGAGACCTATGAACGCCCGGGCGCATTGCCCCGGGTGGCGCCCGCGTCGATGGACGTGGACCTGGCGCGGCGCGACTTTACGATCAATGCCATGGCGGTCTCGTTGAACGCGCGAAACTTCGGCAACCTGGTCGATCCGTTCAACGGCCGGGGCGACCTGCGGAGCCGCATGGTCCGCATCCTCCACGACCAGAGCTTTATTGACGACCCGACCCGGCTCTTGCGGGCCATACGGTTTGAACAACGCCTGCGGTTCAGGCTTGAACGCGAAACGGAACGCAGGTTTCGGGAAGCGGTTTCGGGAGGCGTGATCGGAAACCTCTCGGGACCCCGGCTGCTGGAGCAGTTGCGGCTGATCTGCGTCGAACCCGATCCCTGGCCGGTATTCAACAGGCTGGAACGGCTCGACACGCTCAAGGCCATCCATCCCGCCCTCGCGTCCGACGACGGGCTGAAGACGCTTGTCCAGGAGATCAGCCGGCCCGGCGATCTGGCGTCTTCAGCTTATGACGGCTGGTGGATATTGTACCTGGTCGCGCTGTTCAGGCCGCGCCGGGAAGAGACGCTTCACGGCATCGTGGACCGGCTGAAACCCAACAGGCGGCTCAGGAAGGCCATCGAGGACATGTCCCGGTGGTCCGGCGTGGAGCAGTCCGTCCAGTCGGGCCGGATCGACACGCCCGCGGACTTTTACCGCGCGGTTCGGACGATCTCGGAGGACACGATGCTGTTCCTTACCCTGACCCATCCGGACGACGCCGTTCGACGCCGTTGCGAAACCTACTACCGCCATCACAGGCATACGCGCCTGTCCATCGACGGAGAAACGCTCAAGGAGCTGAAAATCCCGGAGGGCCCGGCATACGGGCAGATCTTGGACGAAGTCCTTTCTATGAAGATAAACGGCGAAATCGAGACCGCGGAGGAGGAACGCCGCGCCGCGCGGGATCTCTGGTCGCGCCGGAACCGCCCCGAGTCCTGAACAGATCCGCAGTCGCAGCAAAGGAGCCTACATGCCCGATTTTACCATCCTGTTCATCGCCATGCCCGCGATCCTCTTCGCCCTGACCTTTCACGAATACGCCCATGCCTGGGCGGCGTGGAAACTCGGTGATCCCACGGCGCGCAGCATGGGCCGGCTATCGCTGAACCCCCTGGTGCATCTCGATCCGGCCGGAACCATCATGCTCATCATCACCGTCATGAGCGGCTTCGGCATCGGCTGGGCGAAACCCGTGCCGGTGGACCCCCGCTACCTGCGCAACCCCCGGAAGGATATGCTCTGGATCGCCCTCGCCGGGCCGGTGTCCAATATCATCCTCGCCTTCATCCTGGTGGGTGTTTTCACCCACATGCCGTCGGGCGGCGCCCTGACCGACACGCTGCGCCAGATGATCCGGTACGGCATCATCATCAACCTGGCGCTGGCCTTCTTCAACATGCTGCCGATCCCCCCGCTGGACGGGTCGCGGGTCCTTAAAGGGCTGTTGCCCCCCGCGCAGGCGCAGCGGTACGGCCAGCTGGAGATGTATGGCCCCATGCTGCTGATCGGCCTGATCATCGCGGACCAGATGCTCCGGCTGGGTATCATACGGACCTGGATCGCGGTGCCCGCCCAGATCAGCCTGCGCCTGATGAGCGAAATTTTCAGCAGCTTCTGACCGGGGACGTCATGGAATTCAGCGCCGAGACGATTCGCCTCGACCTCATCCATCCCTTTCGCATCGCCCGCGAGGTCAGTGACCACAAGCACAACGTGCTCGTGCGCATCTCCGACGATGGGCTGACCGGCATAGGAGAAGCCGCGCCTTCCCGATACTACAAAGAAGACGCCGGGTCGGTGCTGCGGGCCCTTGAGGAGGCGCCGGCGCTGCTGGCCGGCGATCCCTTCGAACTGGAAGCCACGATGAATCGCCTCGCCTCGCGGTTTCCGGGCGATCCATCGGCGCGCGCGGCGGTGGATATCGCGCTCCACGATCTCGCCGCGCGTCGGCTTGGCGTACCCCTCTACAGATGGCTTGGTCTGGATCCCGCGAAAACGCCCGTCACCTCCTTCACCATCGGGATCGACGAGCCGGAAACGATCCGGCGCAAAGTGCGCGAAGCCGCCGGGTACCCGGCATTGAAGATCAAGCTCGGTTCGGAAAAGGATCTCGAGATCATGCATGCGATCCGGAGCGAGACGGATGCGCGTATCCGGATCGACGCCAATGCGGGGTGGACGGCGGATCAGGCCGTGGAAATGGTGAAACGCCTGTCCGAGTTTGACGTGGAGCTCGTAGAGCAGCCCCTTCCTCCGGGTTCGCCGGAAGACTGGCGCAGAGTGCGCGAGGCGGCGCCCATGCCGATCATCGCCGACGAAAGCGTGCTGACCTCGACGGACGTGCCGGCTATGGCCGGCCTCGTGGACGGCGTCAACATAAAACTGATGAAGTGCGGCGGGGTCCGCGAGGCGCAGCGGCTCATCCACACCGCCCGGGCCCACGGGATGAGCGTAATGATCGGCTGCATGATCGAAACATCCGTCGCCATCACCGCGGCGGCCCATCTGTCTCCCCTGGCCGATTACGCCGATCTGGACGGCAACTTGTTGATCTTCAACGATCCTTTCAGCGGGGTGGCCGTGCGCCAGGGCCGCCTGATCCTGCCGGAAGGACCGGGCATCGGAGTGGCGCCCAGGCCATAAATGCCGGACGTTCGCTACAGACTACGGACCCGTCCCGTACCCTGCGGATTGGACGGAAGTTCGATGGCGGGCAAGCCCGTCGGCCGCGCCCGCTCCTAGCGACCGTTTTCCGCTTTCTTTATGGCGTGCAGTATCTCCCTCACCAGGATCCGCAAGTCCTTCACCTCGCGTTCCAACTTGATGACAAGGGCCAGCAGCGTCTCCTGGTTCTCCTTGAGTACCTTGAAGTCATTATCTTTATTCATATCTAATGGCGGGCGCCTATTTACAGTGGACCGAACGTATCCTTTAAAGGGTGGCCACAGCCGAGCAGACCAGGAAGCGCAGTGCACGGTACGGACAACAAATGGAAAAGATGTAAAGAACTTATCAGAACAATAAATAGTAAGATATAAGCATCATAATATACAGCTGAACCTTCCTCTACGCCGCATTTCCGCAGTCAGTATCCCCGCCCCGAGTCTGTCATACTATCCCATGCCCACGGGTTTCCGGCTCCCGTAACCCGAGTCCGAATCGGCGGTTTCAAGTGGAAAAATACAAAAAAGTATTGACTGGATAAAAACTAAGTATAAATTAAGCAAAATAGTAATATATTTTAATTTGTTAAAATGAATTATTAGTCTACGTGCATTAAACCCGATTCACATCAATCGTCATCGTCGTCATTCACACAATCTCCGACAGCAGAAAACTGTCCATTTCGCACAATGCACAGGACGGGAAAGGAGGCCATA
>JAJECR010000280.1 GCA_022821935.1 Candidatus Latescibacterota bacterium | reverse complement strand
ACAGAACCAGGTCGAAAGCCATGGAAATCCTCCGAAAATGAGGCTAATGGGACGCCTCGACCTTGATGCCCTTCTGAACGCGAGTTATTGACTTTTTCAGAGTATAACCATATCGTTTTCGCGCATCAATGGACTTAACCGCGCATCAGTGGACTTAACCTGATCCAGCCACCATTAGGATTCGCGCCATGACGGCCGGTTTGACCGAACATCAGATCCGCCAGTATCTCGAAGAAGGTTTCCTTCCCATCGAAAGGCTGTTCGACCCCGCTTCACTTAATCCCTTGATCGAGGAGTTGAACGAGGTCGTCGATGCATGGGCGGAAAGATACTACGCGGACGGTAAACTGGGAAACCGGTTCACGAATGAGCCTTTCGAGCGCAGGCTGTACCTGATTCACGAAGAGATGGGCGGGTGTTGCAAGGAGTTGATGGAAGCCGTACTGGGCAAACGGAAGACGGCGGGCATGTTTCACGTCATGACCCTGCCCGGGATTCTCGACGTGGTCGAATCCCTCATCGGTCCGGAGATCCTCGTCCACCCCCAGTTCAACTCACGGGCCAAGCTCCCGGACAGGACTTCCATCGTGGACTGGCACCAGGACATCGGTTTTCTGGATCCCGACGTAATGCAGACCTTCATGGTCAATTTCTGGCTGCCCCTGGTAGATACGAATGAGCAAAACGGCTGCCTTGAGGTGATCCGCGGCAGTCACCGCAGTGAACGCCTGCCCTTCGAGGATTCGCCCGAGAACATCGATCCGGCAGCCCTGCCCGCCGGCGAACGGGTGTCCTGTCCCGTTCCCAGGGGCGGCGTGCTCCTGCTGCAGCACACTACGGTGCACCGTTCCGCGCCGAATTTCTCGGATCACATACGGTGGAGCCTGGATATCCGGTACAGCGACTGGCGAAAGCCCACGGGAAGGGACGATGTGCCGGGTTTTATCGCCCGCAGCAGGGAAAATCCCGACAAGGTCGCAACAGGCCACGAGGAATGGCAGCGGTTGTTCGAATCGGACTGATTCATGGCTGTACCGGTGACTTAGCTCCTCGCCGGGCAACAGACCTTCCATAACACAGAACGAATGAGTCTCACCCGTTCATGGACAAAAATACCACAAACACTCAATCAGGCGTTCGCTATGAAGCGGACGAACGACCGCCGGTCCTCCTTGCAATCGGCCTCGGACTCCAGTTCGCCCTGCTTACCGTTGGCGGGGTGTTCCTGAAGGTGGCCATCGTGAGCCGCGCCGGAGGCGCGTCGGAAGCCTACCTGGCGTGGGCGGTGTTCGCCGCCGCGGTCATCACCGGAGTCACCACGATCGTCCAGGTCCTGCGTGTCGGCCGCGTAGGAGCCGGCTACGTACTCCTGATGGGTACATCGGGCAGCTTCATCGCGATCTGCATTACAGCGCTACTGGAAGGCGGGCCGGCGCTGATGGCTACCCTTATCATCGTCTCATCGCTCTTCCAGTTCCTGCTGTCCGCCCGCCTTTCCCTGTTTCGCAGAATCCTGACACCGGTCGTTACGGGTACGGTCATCATGCTGATTCCCGTCTCGATTATGCCCGTCGCATTCAACATGCTGGGAGATGTTCCCGAAGGGCTTCCGGCGTCATCCGCTCCGGTGACGGTGCTGACGACCCTGCTGGTTACTATCGTCATCGCATTGAAGGCCACGTCATCGCTGCGGTTGTGGGCGCCCGTGATCGGCATAGTCGCGGGATCCATAGTGAGTGGATTCTTCGGCCTGTACGACACGAATAGCGTGGCCGCCGCGCCCTGGCTCGGGTTTCCGGCGGGTAACTGGCCGGGTGTCGATCTCTCGTTCGGCCCCGCATTCTGGGCGTTGCTTCCCGCCTTCCTGTTCGTAACGCTGGTGGATGCGGTGGATACGATTGGAGACTCGGTCGCGATCCAGCGCATATCGTGGCGACGACCCCGGGCGGTGGATTACCGTGCCGTGCAAGGCGCGCTCGCCGCGGACGGCACGGGCAATCTCCTTTCCGGACTAATGGGCACATTACCCAACACCACCTATTCCTCCAGTATCGCGGTGACCGAGTTGACCGGCGTGGCCTCCCGCATGGTCGGACTGGTCGTCGGGTTGCTCTACATACTCATCGCGTTTGTCCCAAAGGTTCCCGCGGTGGTCCTTGCCATACCGAATCCAGTGGCGGGGAGTTTCCTGATCGTCTTGCTTGCCATACTTTTCCTCATTGGCATGAAACTGGTCGTGCAGGATGGGATCGATTACCGCAGCGGGCTTGTCGCCGGAGTCGGTTTCTGGATCGGCGTGGGGTTTCAGAACGACGCGATCTTTCCTACGCTGGTCGCCGATTTCGCGGGTGGCTTCCTGAGGAACGGAATGACGGCCGGAGGACTGGCGGCGATGCTCATGACGCTGTTCCTGGAGATGGCCGCGCCGCGCCGTTACCGCATGGAAACGGACTTCGAACTCACCGCGCTGCCGAAGATCCGGAAGTTCCTGGAAGTGTTCGCCGCTCGACAGGGATGGGACGGGGTGACGGCGGACCGGCTCGTCGCCGCCAGCGAAGAAACGATGCTGACGCTGAATCCGGGACAGGGTGAGTCAGGCCAGCGCCGGAGGCTGCTTCTGGTAGCGCACCGGGAAGGTACGGGCGCGGTCCTCGAACTGGTCGTAGCTACAGGCGAAGGCAATCTCCAGGACAGGATCGAGCTGCTCGGTGACGAACGGGCCGTAGAGACACCGGAGGAATTGGAGGTCTCGCTGCGTCTACTGAGACACTTCGCGACTTCGGTGCGGCACCAGCAGTACCATGATACCGATATCATCACCCTTTGGGTGGACATTCGGCCATCCACTTCTGCCGGAACATCTTGACCCGGATTTCCGTTCCGTTATTTTGGTTCTTTGTGCGGTATCCTCAGTAATCTCAGATGCTGATCAATGCAGATCCACGCTAGTCGAATGGCGAATTCATGACCAGGGATAATATGGCCAGCCAGTCCGGGGTCCGGTACGAGGCGGACGAAAGACCGCCGGTGCTGCTGACGATCGGACTCGGACTGCAGATTGCGCTGCTCACGGTGGGCGGCGTGGTGCTGACCGTCGCGATCGTGAGCCGTGCCGGCGGCGCCAGCGAAACCTACCTGACCTGGGGCGTTTTCGCCGCCGCGGCGATCTGTGGCATAACCACGGCCATCCAGGCGCTCCGGGTTGGCAGGATCGGCGCCGGCTACGTGCTCATGATGGGTACCTCCGGCAGTTTCATCGCGGTGTGCATTACGGCTCTCGTCCAGGGCGGGCCGCCGCTGATGGCCACGCTCATCATCATCTCTTCCCTGTTTCAGTTTCTGCTGTCTACGCGCCTGTCGCTGCTTCGCAGGATACTGACCCCCGTGGTATCCGGTACGGTAATCATGTTGATTTCGGTTACCGTGATGCCCATCGCCTTCGATATGATCGGGGACGTGCCCGATGGCGAACCCGTGTCCACGGCCCTGATCATCGCTGCCGTCACCATGCTGGTCTCCATCGGCATCGCGTTGAAGGCGACCTCCTCGCTGCGGCTCTGGGCACCCGTGATCGGGATCGCGGCCGGGTCCGTCGTCAGTGCTTACTTCGGGATCTACGATACCGCCCGGGTGGCGGCCGCCCCATGGGTGGGTTTACCTGAAGGCACGTGGCCTGGGATCGATCTTGCATTTGGACCGGCATTCTGGGGGCTGCTGCCCGCCTTCATGTTTGTGACGCTGGTTGGCGCGGTGGAAACAATCGGTGACTCCGTGGCCATTCAACGGGTTTCCTGGCGCCGTCCCAGGGCGGTGGACTACCGGGCCGTCCAGGGCGCCGTGGCGGCGGACGGTCTGGGCAACCTGCTGTCCGGTCTCCTGGGGACGGTGCCCAATACGACCTATTCCACGAGCATCGCCGTGACCGAGTTGACCGGCGTGGCGGCTCGAAGGGTGGGCGTCGTCGTGGGCGCGGCCTTCATTGCGATCGCGTTCATTCCGAAGTTCCTCGCCGTCGTGCTGGCCATACCGAATCCCGTGGCAGGCGGATTCCTCATCGTATTGCTGTCTCTGCTCTTCGTGATCGGGATGAAACTGGTCATCCAGGATGGCATCGATTACCGGAAGGGCCTGGTCGTCGGCGTGAGTTTCTGGATCGGCGTAGGTTTCCAGAATGACGCCATTTTCCCTGAGCTTGTCTCGGGTTTCGCCGGTGGACTCTTGCAGAACGGAATGACGGCCGGCGGCCTTACCGCCATGATCATGACGCTGTTCATGGAACTGACCTCTCCGCGGAGATACCGGCTCGAATCCGATCTGACCCCGGCGGCGTTACCCAAATTCAAGACTTTTCTGGAGGAATTCGCGACGCGAAACGGATGGGATTCCGCCATGTCCGACCGCCTCGTGGCGGCGAGTGAAGAGACCCTGCTCTCACTGTCCCGCGAGGAAGACGACGCCACCACGCAAAAACGCCTGCTTCTGGTCGCGCATCGGGAGGAAGGAAGTGCCGTTCTCGAACTGGTGGCCGCCACGGGAGAGGGAAACCTGCAGGACCGGATCGAGCTGCTGGGCGACGAAAGGGCGGTGGAGACTCCAGAGGAGATGGAGGTTTCGCTTCGTCTATTGAGGCACTTCGCTTCGTCGGTGCACCACCAGCAGTACCACGATACCGATATCATCACGCTTAAGGTGGACGTTCGCCACACCCACACCGGCGACTCGTCCTGAGCGTTCGCGCCAGTTCTGACCCTACGGCCCTACGGCCGACGCGTCGTCCTGAGCGTTCGCGCCGGCTATGCGTACTACCCGGCAGCCGGTGTTTCCGTCCCCGCCCCCGCCACGATCACCTCGGACTTTATCGACTTGAACGGGCTGTCTTTCGAAGACCGGCAGTGCGTCGAGGCGTAGTGGTACTGGAGTGCCCTGCGGCGCCGGTCGGTCGTATTCGGCGGCGTATAGTGGTAGGTCTCGCCGTGAAACACCAGGGCGTCTCCGGATTTCATGACACAGGCTACCGCGTCATCCGCCGTGGGCGCCGAAGCCAGCCCGTAGTCGTCCGCCACGCCTCCGTGTTCTCCGATCCCTTCGCGGTGCGAGCCCGGAATGACGTGCATGCAGCCGTTTTCCACGTCGGCGTCGTCCAGCGCGATCCAGAACCCGAAGACGTCGTTCGGTTCCAGGCGGAAGTAGGCGTTGTCCTGGTGCCAGACCTTCTGTCCGCCGAACCGGGGCGGTTTCATCAGGAGCATGCTTTGAAACAAAGCGACGTCCGGACCGAGCAATTCGACGGCGATCCCCACCATGGCGGGGTGGTGGGCCAGGGACCGGAAAAGTTCGTTGTGGCGGGACATCCTGAAGAGTTTCCTCACGCCGAGTTCCACGCGTTCGGGCTTTACCGCCCCCCGCCGCACGGCGGGTTCGATCTGTACCAGTTCTTCCGGAACGTCCGGGTACCGGTCCACGATCGCGGTGATCTCGTTCCGTATGGACTCGACTTCACCGGCTGACAGGAACGCTTCCGCGATGAAGTAGCCGTCCCGGTCAAAAGCGGTTTTCTGTTCTTCTGACAACAACGACCCTGTGGCCATGTCTCAGTCCTTCCAGTTGAACACGACGCCCATCATGTTCTTCTCGCGCCGGTATATCATCTCGTAGGCTTCGTTGATCTGCGAATAGTGCATCCGGTGCGTAATGAGACGCTTCGGTTCCAGTTTGCCTTCCCCCATCAGGTCCAGCGTGAAGCGGCACATGGTGCTCCAGTCCCTCCGGTCGCCCCGGTCCGAGGGGAAGAGGTAACCGGTCCGTCCGTTGACGGCGACCAGGGAAATCCCCTTGAAATAGAACCATTCCATGTCCAGCGGATTGAAATCCAGCGGCGGTTCTCCCCGCCCGGGCAGGGCCACAATCCCGACCCGTCCGTTGTCGCGCACGATCTGGCAGGACGTGCGCAGGGCGGGCCAGGGATTGGCCGTGAGAATGACCAAGTCGACGCCCTCGCCGTGGGTGAAGTCGTCCAGCTTTTCATCCAGGTCGGGATCGTTGTACATGAAAGTCGCGTCGGCCCCCATGCGTTCGGCCATTTCCATGCGGACCGGGCTGTTCGCGAT
>JAJECR010000184.1 GCA_022821935.1 Candidatus Latescibacterota bacterium | reverse complement strand
ACGTCACTGCATGAAGCGCTCAGAACGTGCCTGTTGGACAGCGGCCGAGGTCATTTCCTGTTTCTCCTGGACGAGGCCGTACAGGACGGACGAAACGGGCCCTGGATCGTGGACGGCGACCTGGAAGGCATGGCAGACCGGTCGAGATCCCTGCACGTGGCCGGCGCGGGCGGCGCGCACCTGGCCCTGATGGATGAGCAGATGGACGCGGAAGAGATGGCGGCGGCCTCGGACGTCAGCGACGTTTTCCACGATCTCATGCGCCGCCTCACCCCGGGAGACCGGCTGTGGGTCCTCGCCACCGAAGGCGCCATGTACGCGGTCAGGCAGGAACTGAAGGAAATGGAGGTGCTTTGAGGGATCGTGCCTGCAATGCCACGGCGGCCGTCAGTTCCACGGCGGCCGGTCACATCCTTCAAAGGGATAGTGATCGCCGGGCCGGAACCGGGGAAGGGGCGGATAGTGGTTGACGCCGTCCACGGCCTTGCCGCGGCACAGGTAGGCGGGGAAGTTCTCGCGCTTGATGCGCGTGGTCGTTGGGATGTACCGGAGGGTCAACCCGCACCGGCGCCGGTCGGACAGGTTGGCCTCCGATCCGTGAATCAGATAGGGATCGTGCAGAGATACGCCGCCTGCCGGCACGATGACATCCGCCGCCCTGGTTTCATCCACCTTCAGATCAAGTTCCGAACGCAGCACATTCTCTCCGTCCGATGCGCGGTGCCGGTATAGCTTCTGATCCCGGTGGCTGCCGGGGACGACCCGCATGCATCCGTTCTCCGGGTTGGAATCGTCCACGGCCAGCCAGATCGTGATGACCTCCATGGGTTCCAGCGGCCAGTAGTTCCCGTCCTGGTGCCACAGCACCGGCTGGCCGTCCCCGGGGGGCTTGCTGATGTAATGGGCCGCGAAGAGCGCGATGTCGGGACCCAGAAAGGGTTCGATGACGTCGATAAGCCGCGGGTCGGTGCAGAGGCGTATCCAGAACGGATCGTCCACGATCAGGTGGTGATGGTACTGCTCGGGCCTGACGTCGGGATACTTCCGTCCCATCCACTCGACATGCCCCTGGGCCTCGGCGGTCAGGCCGCTGTCGATGACCTCGGGCAGGACGACGTAGCCGTCTTCTTCGTATCGCCGTACGATTTCCGTCCCGTTCATGGGGCAAATCCCGCTATTCGTGTTCGAGGTGCTTGCGCAAGGCGCGGCCCACGACGCCGATCTGGTGCTTGAAATCCTGGAACGTATAGCTCTGGTGGAAGTCCCAGTAGCTGTTCCAGACCGCGTCCCGCTTATCCTTGATCTCCGCGAACCGGATCAGTCCGCGTCCGACCTCCGAACGGGACAGATTGTCGCAGGCTTCGCGCGTGAGGTAGTAGCCGTACCGGGGATCCGCGACCTCGTAACCGTACTTGATCATGGATCTCGGCCTTTCGGAGAAATGGGCCGCCTTGGCATGGAGGATGGAAGGAAAGGTAATGGCCAGCGAACCCGCCTTGACCGTGAGCTTCTCCTGGCCCCGGATCCAGCCCAGTTTGCGGGTCTGGCTCGGCGTGTACAGTCTGCGGTGGCTGCCGGGCAGCAGCATGGTTGGTCCCATGTCTTCGGCGACATCCTGCGGGTAGTACATGCAGAGGAGCTCCGTCAGGGGGCGGTCCGCCATCCACGTGTCGTCCACGTGCCAGCCTCCCCCGTCGCTCACGCCGCCGGGCGTAAGGTGGTTCCAGAACCGGAAGGGGCTGATGGCGATATCGGGCGATTCGAGCAGGCAGGCTACGAAATCCACCACACGGGGATGGGCGAGCAGGTCGCCGACACTCTCCCGTTCGAACACGGATATGCCCTTGCATGCCAGGCTGTCCCCGCTGATCCGTTCCACCAGGTCTGCTTCGAACCAGTCTTCGAGCAGGACGTAACCCGTATCCACGAACTGTTTTTTCAGGGCCCTGTAGTCATCGGCCATCTTCGGCTCCCTGTCCCGCGTCCTGCTTTCGGACCCCGTGGGGCGTATGGGGCAGGCCGGCTCCCGGCGGGAAGAACCGCTCCAGGACAAACTCGTGGCCCAGTTGGTTGTGACTGTTTTCCAGGGGATACTCGACCGCTGGAAAGGAGATGATCCGCCAGCCGTCCGCCATGGCCTCCTTGACGTTCCCATAGGGACACTCGTGGCGGGGATCGAACTGGTATTCGGCGTCGAAGGGTCCGAAGTAATTCCAGGATATCACGTCGGCTGTGACCAGGTCCGCGTTGGCCCAGATATAGAGCAGATGCTGACGGGGTTCGTCCGTAATCGCCTTCAACTCGTCGAGGTCCTCCAGCGATACGCCCACGCCGGCCGTGATTTTCCTCTCGGCGCGGTCTACCCATCCTTCAATCGTTCCGGCCATTCGTCCTCCCGCATGATTCGATTGCCGATGCTCCTCTGGAGTTTACCTGGTCGGCTACCTATGCTGTAATTGTAATTACCCCCCAATTACGCAGACGTCAACCGTCAAATCCAGACTAGAATGGTTGACATCCCCGGGCAGGCTGTTTATTTTGTAAGTTCCCACTGCATCAATCACCATCTGACGAAATACACGAACCCTCGATCATCAGAACCGGGTCGTCACCAACGGTCAGACAGGAGCAACCGATGAGTTCAGACAGATTCGACTTTGCCATTGCCATAGGCGGTGCGGCGGGCCAGGGAATCGCCACGCCGGGCAACGTGCTGGCGCGGATATTCATCCGCCGCGGCCTGCACCTCAACGCCTACAATGCCTACCAGTCGATTATCCGGGGCGGTCACATTTTCCTCACAATGAGGATCGGCGAACAACCGGTCCACAACCATGGCGACAAGCTCGACCTACTGGTCTGCCTGAACCAGGATACCATGGACCGGCACCTGGGTCTCATGGGGCCCGGCACGCGGGTCATCTACAATAGCGATACCATCACGCCGGGGAGCCCGGAAGACGGCGTGCATACCTGTCCCCTTCCCATCGGCGAACTGACCGACAACAACCGCAACAAGCTCGTACAGAACACCGTGGCGCTCGGCACTATCCTGTACCTCCTCGACATCGATTTCCAGATCCTGGAAGAAATCCTTACCATGCAGTTCCAGCGCAAGGGACAGGAAGTCGTCGACGAGAACGTAGGCGTCGCCCGCGCGGGATACGACTACGCCGCGGCCCACTTCGAGCCTTTTGATCTTACCGTCCCTTCCGGCGGAAAGCCGCTGGCGGTGTGGAACGGCAACGACGCGATCGCCATGGGCGGCGCGGCGGCAGGGGTCAAATTCTACTGTGCCTACCCCATGAGTCCGTCCACGGGCGTACTCCACTGGATGGCGAAGAACGCGCGGGAACTGGGCATCATGGTTCGGCAGGTCGAGGACGAGATCGGGGTGGCCAACATGGCGATCGGCGCCGCCCACGTGGGTTGCCGGTCCATGTGCGCGACGTCGGGCGGCGGATTCGCCCTGATGACCGAGGCGGTGGGCAGCGCGGCGATGATGGAGATTCCCGTCGTCTTCATCGACGTGCAGCGGGCGGGTCCGTCCACGGGCGTGCCCACCAAGACGGAGCAGGGCGACCTCTGGCAGATCCTCGGCGCGAGCCAGGGAGATTTCGAGCGGTTCGTCGTGGCCCCGACCGACGCGCTGGACGCTTTCAACACCATGCCCGAACTGTTCAACCTGGTAGACCAATTCCAGTGCCCGGGCATCGTGATTTCGGATCTGCTCATTTCCGAAGGCACGTTCAGCGTCGACCCGGACGCAATCGACATGCAGCCGCACATTGACCGGGGCTCCGTGATTACCGAATCCCGAACGGACGCGAGCGATATTCCGACGGGTTCGCAGGAAGCGAACGGCCACGGGCTCATCGGCGCGCCGAGTAACGGTTACCTTCGCTACGAGAACACCGAAAGCGGCATATCGCCCCGCGCGCTCCCCGGCGTGCAGGGATACGCCCACGTGGTGGCCACGGACGAACACGACGAAGACGGCGTCCTGGTGAGCGACGAGTTCACCAATCCCCACAAGCGCCGCAAAATGGTGGAAAAGCGGGCCCGGAAGTTCAAGGGCGCGGCAGGCCACATCGACCCGCCCGAGCTTTCCGGCGCCGCCGATGCCGAAGTCACGCTCATCGGTTGGGGTTCGACCCGGGGCGTGATCAGCGAGGCGGTGGAGATGCTGAACAATGAAGGCATCGCGGTGAATCACCTGCCCGTAAAATGGATCGTCCCGCTTCACGGGGAAGCGATCGCGGACGTGTTTGCGAATGCGAAGCGGACCGTAATCGTGGAAAACAACTATTCCGGCCAGTTCCATCGCTATCTGCGCAGCGAAACCGGGTTGACGGCAGACGGCCATATCCGCAAATATGACGGAGAGCCCTTCATGCCCCACCATATCGTGGAGGGTGTCAAGGAACTGCTGGCCGAAACGACAGACATCTACGTGCCCTATCAGGAAGTCATCGTCTAAGGAGTCCCCATCATGTCAGTGGAAACTTTAACACGTGACGAAGTACAGGAAAAACCGGCAGTACCCTTAAAAGCGAAGGACTACAAGGGCAAGGTGGATCCGGACTGGTGTCCGGGATGCGGCGATTTCGGCGTGTTGAGCAGTCTGCAGCGGGCCTGTGCCAATCTCGGTCTCCAGCCCCACGAGATACTCACGATCAGCGGTATCGGGTGTTCCTCGAATTTCCCGGGATTCTTCAATTCCTACGGCATGCATACCCTGCACGGCCGCGCGCTGGCCGTGGCCACGGGCGCGCAAATGGCGAACCACGAGCTGACCGTGTTCGTCACGGGCGGTGACGGCGACGGATACGGTATCGGCGGAAACCACTTCACCCACACGTCGCGGCGAAACGTGGACCTGACCTACATCGTCATGGACAACCAGATCTATGGTCTGACCACGGGACAGGTGTCCCCCACCAGCAGCATCGACATGCGGACCAAGAGCACGCCCTTCGGCAGCGTGGAAGCGCCGATCAATCCCATCACGGCGGCGATCATGAACGGCGCGACCTTCGTGGCCAGGGCCTTCAGCGGCGACGCCCGCCACCTGACCGGGCTCATCGAACAGGCTGTCCAGCACAGGGGTTTCGCCCTGATCGACGTATTCAGTCCCTGCGTCACCTTCAACAAGGACAACGACTACCCCTTCTTCAAGCAGCGCGTCAAGAAGCTGGAAGACGAAGGCCACGATCCGAGCGACTGGAAGGCGGCCTGCGAGAAGGCCATG
>JAJECR010000277.1 GCA_022821935.1 Candidatus Latescibacterota bacterium | reverse complement strand
TGACCGCGGCCTATGAAGCGCTGCCGGACGATGTCAAGGCACGCATCGAGTCCACACGGACCGTCCATTCCTACAATCATCTCAACGAACTGCTCAGGAAGAAGAATCCGCACCGGCCACCGCTCAGCAAGACGCTCCTCGAGCAGTTTCCACCGATTATCCGGCCCCTGGTCGCCCGGCACCCGGAGACCGGCCGGAAATCCCTTTACCTGCCCCTCTGCCACATCGAATCCGTCGAAGGCATGGAGAAGGCGGAGGGAGAAGCGCTGCTGAACAGCCTGCAGGTCCACGCGACCGGAGAAGACTTCGCCTATATGCACCGGTGGCGTCCGGGCGACCTGGTGGTCTGGGACAATCGATGCACTCTGCACGCTCCCACGCCCTTTGACGACGCGCGATATGAACGGCTCATGTACCGGTTGACTTTCGGCGGCCGGCAGATCGCCGGATTCTGATCCGCCGCTCATGCGCGCGGTCGAGTCATGCGCGCGGAGAGTTTGGACGGCGGACCTTTTCCAGGAACGCGGCAAGTGTCACCAAAAGTACCATACCGGCAGTGGGGGCGGGACCTGGACGCGCAGTCCGTCCAGCAGATGGAAAGAGCCTGTTCCCTGCCCGTGGCCCTGGCCGGAGCGCTGATGCCGGACGCCCACGTGGGTTACGGCCTGCCCATCGGCGGCGTGCTGGCCACGGACAACGCGGTCATACCCTACGCCGTGGGCGTCGATATCGCCTGCCGGATGAAACTGACCGTCCTGGACATGCCGCTGAATACGCTGCGGCACGACCGGGGTACGGAACGACTGAAAAGGGCCATTTCCGCGGAGACGCGCTTCGGCGTGGAGGCCAGCTTCAAGAAGCGCCGAAACCACCCGGTCCTCGACCGGCACTGGTCCGTCTCTCCTGTGACCCGGAAGGCCAGGGACAAGGCCTGGAGCCAGTTGGGCACCAGCGGGAGCGGCAACCATTTCGTCGAATTCGGTGAACTGAGGCTGAACGAGCCGTTGAAGGGGCTGGACGCCGGCACCTACCTCGCTCTGCTGTCCCACAGCGGCAGCCGCGGAACCGGCGCCATGGTCGCCTCACATTACAGCAGACTCGCCATGTCCAAGCGCCGGGAACTGCCCAGGGAACAGCGGCACCTGGCGTGGCTGGACCTGGATACCGAACCGGGCCAGGAGTACTGGGCGGCCATGGAGCTCATGGGCCACTACGCCGCGGCCAACCACGCCTGTATACACCGCCATATGGCGAGCCACCTGGGTGCGGAAGTGTTGCTGGATCTGGAAAACCATCATAACTTCGCGTGGAAGGAACGGATCACCGTCCCCGGCCGGAAATCCGACCGCAAAGCCGTGGTGCACCGGAAGGGCGCCACGCCGGCAGGCCGGGGGGTGCTGGGCATCATACCAGGCTCGATGGCGAGTCCGGCTTTCGTGGTCCGGGGGAAGGGGAGCCATGACGCCATGAACTCGGCCGCCCACGGCGCCGGCCGGGTGATGAGCCGGAAACGGGCCATTAAAAGCCTGAACTGGCAGGACGCAAACCGGATACTCCGTGAAAACGGCGTCACGCTCATATCCGCAGGTCTCGACGAAGTCCCCTTCGTGTACAAGAACATCGAGGAAGTGATGGCGGCGCAGACCGACCTGGTGGAAGTGGTGGCCCGCTTCGACCCCAGGCTGGTAAAGATGGCGCCCCACGGCGAACGACCGGAGGATTAAAGGCCATGAAGATTTCGAATGTCGAAGCTTTCGCGATCAAGATCCCGCGAGAAGAAGGCAGTCCGGAAGCACTCGGCGGCGCGTCCTCCGCAACCGGCGAATCCGCCGGACCCGGTGCATACTCCGCGTATTTCATACCGGAGGCCAGACACGCCTTCAAGTCAAACATGCACGAGACCCTGGTGGTGCGGGTAACGACCGACGAAGGTCACGTCGGTTACGGCGAAGGACAGAGTTGCGTATCGCCCGAAACCCCGGGGACCATCGTGGAAAGCCTGTGCCGGCCAGCCCTGATCGGCGCGGATCCCTTCGATGTGGAGTACCTGTGGCAACACCTCTTCGAAGGCATGCGGGAGAGGGGGCATCCGACCGGTTTTTACGTCGACGCCCTCGCCGCGTGCGACATCGCGCTGTGGGACCTGAAGGGCAAGGCGCTGGACCTGCCGGTGCATAAACTGCTCGGGGGGCGGTTTCGGGATCAGGTCGAACTTTATTCGGGATGCGCCGGCCGCGACCCCGACGCCGCGGCGGACCGGGCAGAAAGTCTCGTCGCCGCGGGCTACCGCGGACTGAAACTGTCCCCGGCCAGCGACCACAGGGGAACCGTCGCCATCGCCGCGGCCGTCCGCGAGCGCGTCGGTCCGGACATCGCCGTCATGGTGGACGTGCACACCGAGTTCGACACGGCCGGGGCGATCAGGCTGGGCCGGGAACTGGAAGCGTTGGACGTATACTGGCTGGAGGCGCCGGTCCTGCCCGAAGACCTGGCAGGGCACGCGGCCGTGACACGCGCGCTGGACATGCACGTCGCAAACGGAGAGTGGTACCGCACCCGATTCGAGATGAGGGAAGCCTTCGAAAGAAGGACCTGCGACGTGGTGATGCCGGATATCGGCCGCACAGGGCTGACGGAGGGGAAACGCATCGCCGTGCTCGCGGAGACCTACAACATACCCGTGTCACCCCACATAGGCGGAGGCGGGCTGCTGTCCATCGCCGCAACCATTCAACTGTCCGCGGCCATCCCCAACTTCCTGGTCATGGAACACGGCCACGAGTCCTATCCCACGAGATGCCGGTACGCGCTGGAAGCCCCGCAGCCCACAGGCGGCGCGTTTCCGGTGACGGACGCGCCCGGCCTGGGTGTAACGATCGACGACGATTCGCTGGAACGTTTCTCAAGCTCCGCTTAGCTTCCCAGACACGGTCTTCTGTCAGTCCAGGGCGGATTTCAGCCAGTCCCAGAGGCCACGGCCGCCCGGCTGTTCCACCGCCGCCTGATCCGTATTCCTGAAATACCCGTTCATCCAAGTCAGGTTGGACCATACTTCCATGCCGAGCCGGTTGGGCAGGAGGGTAGGGCTGTAGAAATCGGGTTTCCACAGGCGGTGCTCCACGGGAAACCAGAGGAAAATGCCGCCTACATCCTCCACGAGCCTGCGTTCGGCGGCGTGGTAAATGGCGTACCGTTCTTCCGGCGGTCCCATGAACTCGTTGCCCTCGTGGATCAGCCGTTCGAAGGTCTCGTCGTGCCACGCGTGGCGCCCCCTCGACCGCCAGAGTCCGAGTAGATTGGCCGGATCGGGAAAGTCCTGGCTGTAGGCCACCAGG
>JAJECR010000111.1 GCA_022821935.1 Candidatus Latescibacterota bacterium | reverse complement strand
GGCGTATCTGTCGACCCTGCCTTTCGACGTCCTGTGCAGGCTCTTGCCCGCGGGCTATGCCTCGAATCCCTATTTCGCGATTCTGGACGGACTGTCGGTCTCTCCCATCACGGCGGTGCACGTCTGGTTCGACCGGTCCGTGACGGAACTGGACTACGCCGCGGTGATCGGACGGCGGATACAGTGGATATTCAATCAGTCCATTCGAGACCCCGAGGCCTTTTCCACGGGTGGCGCGGGCGCCTATCTTGGGCTCGTGGTCAGCGCCTCAGACGAATGGATGAAAATGCCGCAGCAGATGATCATCGATCAGGCCATGGAAGACCTCCGTTCCCTGCTGCCCGCCGTGCGCCAGGCCGAACTGCTCAAGGCCATCGTCGTCAAGGAAGGCAGGGCCACGTTCGCGCCCAGGCCCGGTTGCGACGCGCTGCGCCCGGGGCCGTCCAGTCCCCTCTCCAACTTCTTCGTCGCGGGCGACTGGGTGCAGACGGGCTGGCCGGCGACCATGGAAAGCGCCGTGCGTAGCGGTTACCAGGCCGCCGAGGCCCTGCTGCGCGCCCGGGGCGTGCAGACGCGCGTCCTTAAACCTGAATTACCCCTCGAAGGCCTCATGCGATGGTTGGCGGGGAATCGGGACATCTGACCGGCACGATATCTTGACCCCATGGTACCCTTCGGTTATATTTCGAAGGATCTCTATCCCCGTCCGCACTCGTTTCGTTTCCCGAAAGAAGGCTAACTATGCCCGCCAACCTGCTTGCGTGTCGAACGGCAAGCTATGGACAGTTCAGCGATTCCGCCTGGGCTCATCTGCCGACGATAGACGTTCATCACGTTGAAATCAACGCGCCCGCGCCCGACGAAGTGGATCAGGTCAAGGCCAGGCTCGAACGCCACGGACTGTCGGCCAGCAGCCTGCAGTGCCCGGTGGAGATCGAATACGACGACGTGGACGCGCGCCTGACGCCCCACCTGGACGCCGCGGCGGCTCTGGGCGCCAGAACCCTCTTCGTGAGCGTACAGTCCGGGGAACTGGACAGGAAGCTGGTTTACGAGCGGTTGCACCGCGCGGGGGTTAAAGCCGCCGGGTACGGGATCACCATCGGCATGGAAACCCACCCCGACCTGATCACCAATGCGGCCGTCGCCCAGGAGACCATGCGCGGCGTCGATCACCCCAACGTCCGCGTGAACTACGACACGGCCAACATCCACTACTACAACCGGGACGTGGACCACGTCGACGAGATGATGAAGGTCATCGACTATATCGGCAGCATGCATCTCAAGGACACCGACGGCGGATACAAGACCTGGTGTTTCCCGACATTTGGCGTGGGGATCGTCGATTTCAAGACGGTTTTCGACCGGTTGAACGCCCACGGGTTCTACGGACCATTCACCATGGAAATCGAGGGCGTGGAAGGGGAATCGCTTAACGAAGAAGAGACCTGCCGGCGCGTGGCGGACTCGGTGGCGCATCTGCGGAGCGTCGGGTGTGACGTGTAGGGGACGTCCATGCCTGAACGACAGCTTAGGATGGTACGTCCCGACCTGGAGCAACTCCCGGTAATCGCCGTGCCGGCCGAGTATGAACTGAGGACCTATCGACCCGGCGACGAAGCAGCCTGGTGCGAGGTCATGAATACGGGCATCGGAACGGACTGGACGGCGGAAAAGTGCCGCAGGGAACTGACGGAACGGGAACCGTTTCTCCCGAACGGCTGCTTCTTCGTCACGAAATCCGAGGAAGCCGTGGCTACGGCCTGCGCCTTTGACGTCCAGCCCGAGGGCCTCAATGCCGCGCAGGTACACATGGTATGCGCGAAACCGGCCCACCGGGGGCGGGGACTGGGGCGTCTCGTAACCCTGGCCGTTCTGCACTACATGCGGGAGCATGATTATACGGCCGCGTTCCTGGGTACGGACGATTTTCGCGTGCCGGCCATCAAGACCTATCTCGGGCTGGGATTCGTACCCGACTATATCGAGGACAGCCACCGCAGGCGATGGTCCGCCGTGTTCGCCAAAATCGGGGAACGACCGTCGTGAACCCGCGTTATTAAACTACAGGACGGACTTAAACTGCAACCTTCTATCAGAGAGTGCCCTATGCAGCAAAGATATCGCCGCGTAACCCGTCTCACGTGTATTTCGGCCCTTGTCGTCCTGGTTTCCATGGCGCTGGCGACCCCGGTCAGGGCGCAGGACGGGGAAATCGCGGACGTGCCCCCCGTCGTTATCACCGGGATCGGCATCCTCGGCGGATTCCCGACGGGCGAGTTCGGTGAAAACGTCAAGAACCCGGGCGTCGGCCTTTCCGGATTCGTGGGCTACATGATCCCACGGACGCCGGCCGTGATCGGCCTGGACCTGGGTTACCTGATTTACGGCCACGAACGGCGCCCCGAGCGGTTCAGCCTCACGATTCCCGATGTCCTCGTCGACGTGGTCACCGAGAACAACATCTTTTCAATGAACGCCTTTCTCCGTCTGCAGACCAGTACCGACCCCTTGCGTTTCTACGTTGAAGGGGTCGTGGGATTCCACTACCTGTTCACCAGCACGACGATCGAGGACATTGACCGGTTCGACGACGAGGAGATCGCGAGTCACAAGAACCTGAGCGATTTCGCTTTCACCAAGGGCGTGGGCGGCGGTTTGCTGATAGAACTGTGGCGAGGCGGCGAAGGCCGGACGCCGCAGAACCGCTCCTTGCGGACCGTGTCCCTGGATTTTCGGATGCGCTACCTTGACGGCGCCCAGGCCGATTACCTAAAGCGAGGCGACATCGTCCGCAGGTCGGGTACGGCCGAACTCAACATAACCAAGTCGACCACCGATCTCATTACGGCCCATCTCGGCATTGCGTTGGACTTCTAGCAAATGGGTCCCCGGCGCGCCGGGCCATTACCTCACATCCGGAGGCTTAAGGATGATCCAGGACCATTTCAAAATCGAGAGCATTCCGGAGACGGAGTGGCAGGTGTCCCGCCGATCTTTCATGAAACGGCTGGCCGGCGGGATCGCCGCGGGCGGCGCCCTGGTCTACGGTTCCACCGCCGCCGCGTCGCCGGTCGAGGACCTGGAGACGGCGGTCTCCGGCAAAGACCCCGGCGAAGAACGGTACTGGCACGCGGTCCGGAGCCAGTTCCTCCTCCGGGACAACCTGGCGTTGATGAACGCAGCCAATCTCTGTCCATCACCCTATCCGGTGATGGAATCGGTCTTCAAGTATACCCGCGACCTGGACTACGACGCGTCCTTTCAGAACCGGGCCAAGTACCGCCGGATCAGGGAAGAGACCCGCGAAAAGATGGCGCGCCTCCTGGGCGCCCATCCCGACGAGATCGCGCTGGTGCGGAATACGAGCGAGGCCAACAATGTCATCAGTACAGGCTATCACCTCAATGAGGGCGACGAGGTGCTCCTCTCCGACCTGAACCATCCCTCGAACAACCAGGCGTGGCAGGTCAAGGCCAGGCGCTACGGATTCAAGATCAACTTCGTATCGGTTCCGGTGGTACCGCAGAGCGAAGACGAGATCGTCGAAGCCTTCGAACGGGCATACACCCCGGCGACGAAAGTGATGTCCTTCACCCACGTATCCAACCGCACCGGGCTGACCATGCCGGCGAAGGAGCTTTGCGCGGCGGCGCGGTCCCGGGGCGTGTTTTCCCTCGTGGACGGCGCCCAGAGTTTCGGCGCCCTGAATGTCGATCTCGCCGACATGGGCTGCGACGCCTACTCGGGCAGCGCGCACAAGTGGTTCATGGGGCCGAAGGAGGTCGGCGTGCTCTACGTCCGAAAGGACAGCCAGGATGCCGTCTGGCCCAGCATCGTGAGCGCCGGCTGGCGGGATGAAGTAGAGGAAAGCGCACGGAAGTACGAGGTCCTCGGCCAGCGGGACGATGCGGCGCTGACGGCCACCGGACGGGGCGTCGATTTCCACGAGAAGATCGGGCCC
>JAJECR010000030.1 GCA_022821935.1 Candidatus Latescibacterota bacterium | reverse complement strand
GCGTGGGCGGCATCGAGGCGGAAGCGGCGATGCTCGGGCAGCCGGTATCCATGCTCATCCCGTCCGTGGTGGGATTCAAGATGACGGGAGCTTTGCCGGCCGGGGCCACGGCGACGGACCTGGTCCTTACGGTCACGCAGATGCTCCGGGCTCACGGCGTCGTCGGCAAGTTCGTCGAATTCTACGGTCCGGGCCTGGATAGCCTGTCCCTTCCCGATCGGGCCACGATCGCCAACATGGCACCCGAATACGGCGCCACCGTGGGATTCTTCCCCGTGGACGGCGAGACAATGTCCTACATGGAACTGACCGGCCGCGCCCAGGAAGAGATCGCCCTGGCCGAAGCCTATACGAAGGCGCAGGGTCTCTTCCGCACGAGCGACACGCCCGACCCGGCATTCCCCGACGCCCTGGAACTCGACCTCGGTACCGTAGAACCGAGCATGGCGGGCCCGCGACGGCCCCAGGACCGCGTATCGTTGTCCAGCGTGAAGCCGTCTTTCCGGAAGGAACTGGCCTCCATGCTGGCCGACGAAAACCCTGGCCTGTCCGACGAGGCCGTCGACCAGTGGGTGGACGGCAACGGACACGCGCCCGGCGATCTGGGCACGCTGACGAAGAAGACGGCCGTCGACATGGACGGGTCCTCCTTCGATCTGGGACACGGTTCGGTGGTGATCGCCGCGATCACCAGTTGTACGAATACGTCCAACCCGGCCGTCCTCGCGGCCGCGGGCGTCCTGGCGAAGAAGGCCGTCGACCGCGGCCTGTCCACCCGGCCGTGGGTGAAAACCAGCCTCGCACCGGGCTCTCAGGTCGTGACCCGGTACCTGGAAGATATGGGCCTGCTTCCCTACTTGGAGCAGCTCCGGTTCCACGTTGTGGGCTACGGCTGCACGACGTGCATCGGCAACAGCGGTCCGGTACCCGCTCCCATCGGCGACGCGGTGCGCGAATCGGAGCTTGTCGCGGCCGCGGTGCTGAGCGGAAACCGGAACTTCGAGGGCCGCGTGAATCCCATCGTCAAGGCCAACTACCTGGCCTCGCCGCCGCTGGTAGTGGCCTATGCCCTCGCCGGCCGCATGGACGTGGACCTGTACAACGAGCCCATTGGTACGGACCGGGACGGCCGCGGCGTCTTCCTTCGGGAGATCTGGCCGACGCCGGAGGAAGTCCGGGAAGCCGTACGCACCTCGGTGCGCCGGGAGATGTTCCAGTCCATCTACGCCGACGTCTTCACGGGGGACGACCGCTGGGCGGAACTGGCCGCTACCGGCGACGAGTCCTATGCCTGGGAGGACGCGTCCACCTACGTCAAGCTCCCGCCCTATTTCGACGGCATGCCGCCCGAGCCCGACGGAATCACGGACATACGGGGCGCCCGCGCGCTGGCGGTGTTGGGCGATTCCGTCACGACGGACCATATCTCGCCCGCCGGTTCCATCCAGGCGGAAAGTCCCGCCGGACGGTACCTGGTCGAACGGGGTGTCGCGCCGAAGGACTTCAATTCATACGGCGCGCGGCGGGGCAACCACGAAGTCATGATGCGGGGAACCTTCGCCAATATCCGGCTGCGCAACCGCATGGCGCCGGGCACGGAGGGCGGCTGGACCAGACTGTCGCCCGATGCCGAACCGGTCGCCATCTACGACGCGGCCATGGAATACCGGGCCTCCGGCACGCCCCTGATGGTCATCGCCGGCAAGGAGTACGGATCAGGTTCGTCAAGGGACTGGGCCGCCAAGGGGCCTAATCTCCTCGGCGTCCGGGCCGTGATCGTGGAAAGCTACGAACGCATCCACCGGAGCAATCTCCTCGGCATGGGCATCCTGCCGCTTCAGTTCGAGGAAGGCGAGAGCGCTGAATCCCACGGCTTGACGGGCTTCGAGACCTTCGACATCGAGGGGATCGAGGGCGGCATCAAGCCCAGGCAGCGCGTCCGCGTTCGCGTGACTTCCGACAATGGGGCTACGAAGACGCTGAGCACCATCGCGCGCATCGATACGCCGGTAGAGGTGGAATACTACCGCCACGGCGGCATCCTGCAGTACGTGCTGCGCGGCCTGCTGAAGACTGGAGAATAGCAAGTAGATCACCGTGGATCACGCCGCGAACGGGCAAGAGGCAATAACGGCGTGCGCCGCGCAAAAGCTTAGATAACGAACCGGTCAAATGCCGGAATTGATAAAGGGAAATCGGCCCCCAACGTGCGGGACGGTTTCCCGAAACTTTTGGAGGCGATGAGCATCATGGGAATCAGGGTCGGCATCAACGGGTTCGGCCGCATCGGCCGCATGGTCTTTCGTGCCATGACGGAGCGGGCGGGATTCGACGTGGTCGCCATCAACGACCTCACCGATAGTGCCACGCTCGCGCACCTGCTTAAGTACGACTCCGTACACGGACGGTACGATCATCCGGTCGAAGCCGTGAACGGCGGCCTGACGGTGAACGGGGGCAAGATCGAGATCGTGTCCGAGCGCAGTCCCGCGGATCTGCCGTGGGGCGACCGCGGCGTCGACCTCGTCGTCGAGTCCACCGGGATTTTCACCGACGGAGAACAGGCCGCGGCCCACCTTGCGGCCGGAGCGAGGAAGGTGCTGATCTCCGCTCCCGCGACCAACGTGGACGCCACCATAGTGATGGGTGTGAACGACGGGATCCTTACCGGATCGCACCAGGTCGTCTCCAACGCGTCCTGCACCACCAACTGCCTTGCCCCCATGGCGTCTGTGCTCCACGAGCACTTCGGCGTCGTCCGTGGCTCCATGACCACGGTGCACGCCTATACCAGCGACCAGAGCATCATCGACTTCGCCCACAAGGACCGCCGGCGGGCCCGTTCGGCCGCCGTGTCCATGATTCCCACGAGCACCGGTGCGGCCAAGGCCATCGGCGAGGTGATCCCTGCGCTCAACG
>JAJECR010000158.1 GCA_022821935.1 Candidatus Latescibacterota bacterium | reverse complement strand
TCGATCAGAAGTGGCACGGGGACGCTTGATGGTCCGCGGGGTGCGGGTCCGCTAAAGGGACGCGAGGGTATTCTGATTCAGTTTTACTTACGCCCGTGCATGCCGCACGAGCAGTATGACAGAACTATACATACGTTTAGTATATCTGTCAAGGAGCTTTTTCAAAAAAAGCGCATTTTGCACTTTCCGGCATGCATGGCTCACGCTCCTTTCAATGCTCCTGGTTCGTTGCTTTGCACCTGCGGCACTTGATGCTCCAGGGACGGGAGAAGTATTTTCCCAACATACGGCCGCATTTCCAGCACCGGGGCTGATAATCAGTAACATGGGCGGGGCCCGTGGGGTTACTGTTCGTTTTCTCGCCATCACCTCTGCCGGTAAATGGTTCATCCGGGCTTGCGTCCCCTGTCACGGCACCTTGCCCATCTGATCGGGAAACATCGTGCCCATCCGACCGGTAACCGGCAGATCTGTCGGTCCCGCTTGTCCCACCCGGCGTTACGATTTCACCCTCCCGGTTCCGGCGGGTTCCGCACTCCGGGCAGCCCCAGCAGGGATTCTCGCCGGTCACGCGGAGCATGAACCGGCCACAGCATTTGAGACTGTTGTCTGCCATAAGACAACCCTTTCTCCGTCCTCCCGGACGGCATAAACCATGCGGGGACGCGACAGGTCCTCTCATGGTAGGTAGATATGAAATAGATACACAACATATGTTTAGTAATTATTGGTGTCTGTCAAGTGGTTTTTATGATTTTTGGAATATCCATTAATTGAAATATCATCGTTTTTCCTGCCGCGTTTGTCAGCGGGCGGGATCCGAAAGTTGATGTAAAGGAGCAGGTTGCGTGGCATGGCCATCGGTTGCGGCCCGATCCGGGCGCAGATTTTCCGATCGTCATTCAGCGGGCTGTCCTCAACAGGATCCTGCTAAGGAAGACCGCACGGCCGGACACGCCCTGGGAAGGCGTCGGTTACTTCGCGCGTCGAGCGCGTGGAGGTGCGGATGAGGTGATGTGGTGGATGCGGTTAATGTGGTGAAGTGGCGAATGTGGTGATGTAGCGCCGGGAAAGCGACGGGCGACAAGGTGTTAGTCGATTAGGAACTGGACTACGAGGTATCAGGCGAAACCAACGATGGTACAATTGTACAATTGTACCATCGTTCCGGTCACTGGTCCCGCCCGCATCATCACCCCGGTCCCTCGACCACCCAGTCGATGATCTGCCGGATATCGGCGGGTTTGCGTTGCGTACGAAGCCGGTCCAGCGCGCCGGCCGCGCGGTAGGCGGTCACCGTGTCCTCGGTTTCCAGCGAGGTGCCCGTGTTGTGCAGATACAATTCGGCGGGCGTGGCGAGCGCGGCGGCCGTGGACAGGCCGCCCAGCCGGCGCAAAACGGGTATGAACAGCTTTTCCTCGTACTCCTCATCGCTGTCGGTATCGAATCGGTCGACGTCGATCACGGCCCTGGTGATCTGCGGACAAAGCCCGCATGCCAGCAGACACCACGGTCCAGCCGCCCCAATGCCGACCAGGGATACCGACGGCGATTCACTCGAACGCCGGAGCCAGGTGACGGCCGTAAGGATATCCTGCACGCGGTTGGCGGTCGGGGTACGGTTGTACGTCGAGAAGTAGGCGTGTTCCGTGGTGTCCAGCTCACCATCTGCCAGACCCGTGAGAAAAACCTCCACCGCGAGAACCATCTGGCCTTTTCCCAGCAGGTGCTGAATCAGCGGCCCGGGATCCCGTCCGTTATCCTGCGTCAGTGCCGACACGCCCCCGGGATGGACCACAAGGACGGCGCCCCGGGGGTTGCCTGGCGGCCGAAACTCGGTATAGGGTACCCGGTCGCCGTGGTTCTTCTGCCCCATGTACCCGGAGTGGATGGTACACGTATCGGCGTGGCGCTTGCCCTGGGGCGTCGCGACCAGGTCGTCATCGGATCTGTTCGGCGAGCCGATGATCGACCGGAAACCCGCCGACATGACCTGCCGGAACCTGCGCAGCGACCTGGCGTCGTCAGGTTGCATCGTATCGAGCTGTTTCTGGACCCGCTCGATCCAGGTGCTCGTCAGGCCGTCCTCGTCGACCCAGAGGTCCGGTTTGTCGTCGGGCGTGACCGCCAGCATCTGTGCCGGGGGTTCCACCTCGACGGGTCTGTCTTTGAATCGACCGCCACCGTCCCGCCCGGCGTCCCGTCCGTCTTCCCCCAGCACCCACTTTCCGAACCAGGCGTACACGGCCTCGCGGCTCGCGGCATTGTAGTTGTGTCCCGCGTCAATCTGCGTTTCCGCCAGGCATTCCTCGGCATCGTAGAGCGCGTAGACGGCCCGGATGGCCGGATACTCAACAACGGGCGTGTTGACCGTCCAGTCTCCGGTGGCCGACACCAGCAGGAGCGGGCGCGGCGCGGCCAGGGCGGCGATTTCCATGTTGTTCGTGTCGATGCGCAGATTGGGGCCGTTTTCACAAATGCAGCCCCCCTGCATGTGGGCCGATACCATGTTGACGGGCGCGGCGGCCTTCACCCGGTCGTCGACGGCGGTGAGCATGAAGGTCTGCGTGCCGCCGCCCGAGGCTCCGGTACAGGCGATGCGGCTGTTGTCCACGTCCGGCAGCGACTGGAGGAAGTCGATGGAACGCATGCCGTTCCAGAGTTGCAGCCCCATGAGGCTGAGGCCCCAGAGCAGCTTCCGGTTGTCGCCGAACGTCCGGTGCGCCAGCTGGGTGCTGTCGTTGTAGCCGGCCATGGACCAGGCGAAGGCCACGTAGCCCTGCCGGGCGAAGTTGATGCACCGCGCCGGTATCGAACCGTCGGGCTCATGATTTAGCCGGCCCTCCTTCCAGTGGCCGTGGGGATTCAGTATGGCGGGAAAGGGACCGTCGGCGCCGGGCGTGCCATCGGCGGCGGGACGGTACAGGTTCCCGGTCACGTAGAATCCGGGCAGGCTCTGGAATCGTACGTTCTCGATGCTGTAGCCCGCTCGCTCGACCCGGTGGGTGATCTCCGCGTTCAACGGGCTCCTGGCGGGGTTCGGCCAGAGTCCCATGCTGACCAGGATATGCTCCCGCAGCGACCGGGCGCGTTTCTCCCAGGCTTCCTTCGTGGCCGGCGCGACGAATTCACAAGGCAGGTTCAGGTGGCGTATCTCCGTCCTGCGGCGATCGACGGGGGGCAGGGGGTCATAGCTGTGCATGGAAGGCTCCGAAGGATAAACGGGATGCCGGTTCAAGTGGTGCGGAGAGTTGGAAACATGGGTAACGATTCATGTGCGCGTAATTTGGAGCAGGCGCGTCAAGGCACTTCAAGGCGTAGTGATTCGGCTCAGGCGGTGCGGCGTATTGGCGTGGCCGGCGCGTCGAGCCGCCGAGTGCGTATTGGTGCGGCCGGATCAGGATACGTTCCAGGGCCCGGCGGGCCGCTGGTATGCCGCGCCGGCGGGCGGCAGGAACTGGCGAAGGTGGCGGCCGCCCAGTGCGAATCCGGCCAGGCCGGGCATGCCGCGGTCCTCGTTCTCGACGCAGAGCACGTAGTCGTAACCCGACTCGACCAGGGCGCCGATGACCGTGCCCCAGTTGAGCTGCCCCCGTCCCGGAACCCGGTACTGCCACCACGAGTTGCCGATGATGCCCTGGCGGAACAGCATGCGCCTGCTCACCTCGGCGTCCTTGACGTCCGCGTAGACCCACTTGCCCGCGAACATGCGGATGGCGTCCTCGGCGGGCAGTATCATCATCCACAGCCAGTGGGAGGGGTCGCATGAGAGGCCCAGGTTATCGGAAGGGACCGCGTCCAGCACCCGTTCCCACATCTCCGGATTGCAGGCGATGTTGCCCATCCGCACCGCCCCGTCCAGGGCGATGGTGACGCCGTGGTCTTCGGCAGTTTCAACAGGGGTTCGTAGCGCTTCCTGAACCGTTCGACCAGTTCCTTTGAACGGTCGCCCGAATTGCCCGGAGGCGACGAGAACTGTCCGTAGAAATGCCAGCCCACCGGACTGCCGGCATGGGTGACGACTACCGGCGTGCCCAGGGCCGAGGCCGACAGGATGGCCTTGCGCAGGCGTTCTTCCGCGGCGTCCGCCTGTTCCGCGTCGTCGTCCAGGAGGTTGTTGTGGGCCGACAGTGCGGCGAGGTAGATGCCGTGTTCTTTCAGGGTGTCGTTGACTTCGTCGGGTCCATCCGCGAGGACGCGGTCCGGATCGACGGCGCCAGCGGCCGAGAGGCGCACCGCGTCGAAGCCGTTCTCCTTCGCCCACTGTGCGCATTCCTCCAGGGACCAGGCATTCCCTCCCGCGTTTGTGAAAAAGCTGAGGTCCATGGATAGTCCGCGTGTTTTCCCTTCGCTCGTGCGACGTCCCTTAATCCGCTGCGCGTTGTTCTGCTGTTGCCTTACTCCACTGTCGCCCCGTAGCGATCCGTCGGCGTCTTGACCAGTTTCAATGAGGGGATGTACCCTTCCTTTTCGATGTAGTAATGGGCGTGCTCATGACATCCCGGCGGCTTCGTCCCGTCCACGACATTGATCGTGAAGTCTTCGCTGTTCCGCCCGTCGCTGCCGTGTTCGAAACCCGCGGGGATCATCCACACATCGCCCGCTTCCAGGATGAAATCCTCCCGGTTGCCGTCGTGATCGATCCAGAAACCCGTCCCGCTTCCTTTCAGGATCAGCCAGGTCTCGTCGTGGTCGTGGAAGTGTTTTTCGCAGGTGGGCAGGAGGAAGCCGTTTTGTAGCAGGGCTTTGTGGTGGGCCATACCGGTTCTCCTTTTCGTGGAGTCGGGACAAACACCATGTCATGGATAGGGTGGCTGGCGGGATTCCTTTAACAGCGTGTATTATACGCCCGCCTCTCCGGTTTATCAAGGATCAATGGGAACGTGTGTGACCCCGGGTAGAGTCAGGGTTCGGATTCCCGAAAGATGGAATCCATTTCGGTGAAACGGAGCACGCGTGCGTGGGGAAGCTCCGGCGTTAGTTCTCCTGCGTATACGACGTATCCTACCGCACGGAGTATGTGAATACTGGTACATTACATTTCCAAAATCCGTAAGCCGCCTGATGTTTATCGTTGGTCTGATGCCGCGCTCGATGTAAGTTTGACAGTAACCGCGGAAAAGTGTAGTTGGATTGATGTTCTTACTCACTAATTCGGTACAATTTTCAAGTTGAACTTGAATTTTGTACCAAATATGCGAAAAAAGCTGGAAGCATCACCGTAGTTCGATACGGAAGGGGACGCTCCCATGGCAGACTACCAGCCCCTTGACCTGTCCGCCCTGTGTAACGCCGGTCTCGAAATCCTGAAGGAAAAACCTGGTACGCCCATCGGCAAACAACTGTGCCGCGGCCTGCCATTCCTGGTCAACGACGACCCATCGAATTGCTTCATCGCGTTGGGTGAGCGTTCCGGCAGCGCCAGCGAGTCCGGCAGCGCCAGCGAGTCCGGTGTCCTTGACGGCGCTTCGGACAGCGTCACGATCCCCATCAACAGTTCCGCGACGGGTCTCATCTTGGCCCACCGGCTGCTGGAATCCGACCTGATGGAAGGCGGACAGCTGGGGAAACCCGTGGCGGATTACGTGTTCCGGCTGGCGGGCGGAGAGGAAATACGCGTGCCCATTCGCGAGCGCTTTGAGATCGCCCACATTTCCCTGGGCGGCAAGCCCTTCGTTGCGCTCCCGGACCAGGGTCAGGTGAAGATGCGGCGCCACCGCGGGGACTGGGGCGACATGGGACGGCGTCAGACCGAAGTTACGGGCGACTATTCCAGGGGATACTTCCTCTGGGCCTGGCGGAACCCCCATCCTGACCGGGACATCGAATCGCTGGAGGTGATACCGGCCGGCCCCCCATTCATCATCGCCGGCCTTACCGTTTCCCACGCGAACGAGCATCCCTTCGTCCGCCGGGGGAAGCGCGAGGCGCGCCTGACCCTGACCGATCCGGAAGACGCGGAAAAGCCCTTCGATCTGAGCGTGGACGTGGACCGGGGCGTCGCCTCCTACGTCCATCCCCTGCCCGAGGCTTCGGCCGATGATTTCGTCGACGACGATTTCGCCGGGTGGGGCGAGACGCAGAACCCGAAGTCGAGTCCGGCCTACGTCGAGGTCGCCGCCATCCCTTCGGCCACGGTGACGGTGAAGCAGGGCGAGGACAAGGTGGGCGAGGTCAGGTGGGGCGACGTCGAAGAGAACAAGGTGGTCGAGACGCCTCGGATGAAGGTGGAGCTCCTGGACCGGGGCCGGAACTGGGTGAATGTCACCGTCCTCGACGACGACACGGGCAGGCCGGTCCCCTGCCGCGTACACTTCCGGTCGCTGGAAGGCATACCCTACCAACCCTATGGGCACCACAACCAGGTCAATTCCAACCTGGACACCTGGCATATCGACATCGGCGGGGACCTGCGGCTCGGTCAGATCACCTACGCGTACATCGACGGCAAGTGCCAGGGATGGCTGCCCCGCGGCGAGGTGATCGTGGACGTGGCGCGGGGATTCGAGTACGAGCCGCTACGGACCCGGGTGAAGATCGAGCCGGGGCAGCAGGAGCTGACCCTGCGGCTCAAGCGCTGGGTGAACATGAACGCCCAGGGCTGGTACAGCGGCGATTCCCACGTCCATTTCCTCTCCACCCAGGGCAGCCACACGGAATCCCTGGGCGAGGACCTGAACATCGTGAACCTGCTCCCCTCGCAGTGGGGCAACCTCTTCACGAACACGGAGGACTTCACGGGCCGGCCGAGCGTCTCGCAGGACGGGAACAACATCGTCTACGTCGGCCAGGAGAACCGGCAGCACTTCCTGGGCCACCTCATCCTCTGGGGGCTCAAGGAGCCGGTCATGCCCTGGTGCAGCGACGGTCCCGGTGAGGCGGAACTGGGCGGCACGCTGGAGATCACCATGAGCGACTGGGCGGACCAGTGCCACGCCCAGGGCGGCTCGGTCATCATTCCTCATCTCCCGAACCCGAACGGCGAGCCCGCCGCGCTGATCGCCACGGGCCGTGTGGACGGCGTGGAGATGCTCCGGCACCAGCCCTTCAATCACATCGAGTACTACCGCTACCTGAACTGCGGCTACCGTCTGCCCCTGGTGGGCGGGACGGACAAGATGAGCAGCGACGTGCCCGTCGGGCTGTACCGCACCTACGCCTATATGCCCGACCAGGACTTCACTTACGACAACTGGTGCAACGCCGTGTCGAAGGGACGGACCTTCCACAGCGGGGGCCCCATCATCCACCTGTCCGTGGACGGCCACCAGGTGGGCGATACCGTGCAGGTGTCGGGCCCCGGAACGGTAGAGGTCCAGGCCTGGTCGGAGAGCATCTTCCCGATCCACACGCTGGAGATCGTCCGGGGCGGGCAGGTCGTGGCCTCCACGGAGGACCGCAAGGGCGCGCGGCGGCTGGAACTGAAGGCCCAGGTGAAGGTGGACGGGCACACGTGGCTGGCCGCAAGATGCGCGGGACCCGATTACACGAGTGTCCCACATCACGACGGCTGGGGACGGGGCATATTCGCCCATACGTCGCCGATCTACGTGGCCTGCGGCGGCGAATGGTGGATGTTCGACAAGGACGCTGCCCAGTACATGCTCACGCTCATCGACGGCGACCTGCAGTACATCCGCCGCACCGCGGCCAGGCACGAGCCAGGCACCGCCACGCACCATCACGGCGAGGAAGACCACCTGGCCTACCTGGAGCGTCCCTTCGTCGAGGCCCGGGAGGCGATCCACCGGCGGATGCACCAACTGGGGATACCGCATTAGGCGCACTGACGAAATCGAGCGATCCACCGGCGGATGCATCAGCTGGGGATGCCGCACTGAGGAATAGAATCAGATATCGAAACATCGAAATGCGCTGAATTCCTTTAGAACTCGCATTTTAATCACGAGAAAAACACGAGGGTAAATACGATGAGTACCAGGCAAACAGTACGTATCGGATGTGTCCAGACGCCGGCCTCAGAGCACTTCGAAGGGGCCATCGAGGTCGGTTGCCGCCTGGCGGGCGAGGCGGTGGACGCCGGTGCCGGGTTCGTGTGCCTGCCGGAGTATTGCGGCGGGCTGAAGACCGATGGCGGAGCGCTGACGCCCCCCACGGCGCCGGAATCGAGCCATCCCGTGCTCGCGGCCCTGCGGGAGTTTGCCCGCGACGCCAGCGTGTGGACGCTCATTGGGTCCGTGGCGGTGGAGGGACTCGACGACCGGCTCATCAACCGCGGCTTCCTGGTGGACGACCAGGGGGAGATCCAGGCACGCTACGACAAGATACATATGTTCGACGTCGATTTTTCCAGAACCGAGCGGTACCGGGAATCGGACGTGATCTCACCGGGTGACATGGCCGTAGTCGCCGGCACGCCCTGGGGCGGCCTGGGCATGTCCACCTGCTACGATCTGCGCTTTCCCCATCTCTACCGGTCGCTGGCCCAGGCCGGCGCCGAGATGCTCGCGGTGCCGGCGGCGTTCACGAAGACGTCGGGACAGGCCCATTGGCACGTGCTGAACCGGGCCCGTGCCATCGAGAACGGCGCCGTGGTGGTGGCCCCCTGCGCTACGGGCTCGATACCGGGCGGCGGTGAAGTTTACGGCCACTCGCTCATCATCTCGCCCTGGGGCGAAGTCCTGGCCGACGGCGGCGAGGACGTGGGTGTCATCGTAGCCGACGTGGACATGGAGAGCGTCGCCAGCGCGCGCAGGCGCGTACCGAGTCTTCAGCACGACCGCCCATTCAACCTGGCGGCGAAGTCCGGGAAGGACCGGCGTTCGGTGGCCTGAAACGGCTGTTCGAAGACAGATAGGCGTTCGGTGGTCTGAAACGGCTGTTTGATCCAATCTCCGGTCTGAGACTGCTGGCCGCGAATCCTTGTACACTGTTCGTCCCTGGGAGCGCTTCCCGGTGAAAGATCTGATCCTGGTACGGCACGCCAAGTCGAGCTGGAGGGACCCGTCGCTCGACGATCACAGCCGGCCGCTGAACAAGCGCGGGAAGCGGGACGCGCCGGAAATGGGCGAGCGGTTGGCGCGGCGCGGGTATGATCCGGATCTGATCATATCGAGTTCCGCGGACCGGGCTTTGAAGACGGCAAGGGCCTTTGCCAAGAAGCTCGGTTATCCCCCTGAGAAAATACGGATAGAGGAGCGTATCTACCACGCCGGCGTCGACGAATTGCTCGAAGCGATTCGCGGCGCGGAAGCTTCGGTCGAAACCCTGATGCTGTTCGGGCACAACCCGGGATTTACCCAGTTGGCAAACCTGCTCGGTCCTCGCGATATTTTCAACCTGCCCACCTGCGCCGTGCTGCACCTGCGCTTCGAGATTGATGACTGGGCAAGGATAGGGCAGGCTGCCGGCGGGCAGGTCGCCGGCGAGGAGTTGCTGTACGACTTCCCCAAGAGCAAATAGGCATAGACCGCTCATGACCACCGCGGAATGACAGTTGAACCAGGGAGTTTCTACGAAGTTTGCGGGAGGAGTCCATATCGGTGGAAACAAAGGAATTGAAGTTTATCTCGACTGAAGAAAAGGGTGAAGTGTCGGCTATCCTTGCAAGCCCAGGCGGGCCGGACGGCGCGAAAGCCTTGCTGGTGCTGGGCCACGGGTCCGGAACGAATATGCGCCATCGCTTCATGGAGGAACTGAGCGACGCGTTGAATGGCGCGGGGATCGCCACGTTCCGTTTCAATTATCCTTATTCCGAGAAGGGCGGCGGCGGGATGGACGGCGAAAAGGTGCGCCTGGCCACGGTGCGCGCCGCCATTGAGACGGCATCTGTGCACGCGGAAGGACTGCCCGTATTCGCAGGCGGACACTCCATGAGCGGCCGCATGTTCTCGATGGCCAGCGCC
>JAJECR010000196.1 GCA_022821935.1 Candidatus Latescibacterota bacterium | reverse complement strand
GGACCGGATACGTTTTGACAACCGGTATTTCCGCGGGGACATCGGCGAAAAGGGCTTGCGCAGGATCGCCTGATCCGTCTGGTCCGCCTGTCTCGCCTGGTCTGCGCCTGGTCCGCCGGAGGGATGGATACCATGAAGTTGCTGACCATCGATCCGGTTAATCCGGACGAGACCGTACTCCAGGAGGCGGCGGACATTATCCGGGGCGGCGGTCTTGTTGCCTTTCCAACCGAAACGGTTTACGGCATCGGCGCGGACGGAACCAATCCTGCCGCTATCCGCCGGATTTACGAGGCCAAGGGCCGTCCTGAATCGAAGCCGATCCTCGTACTCGTTTCCGGCAGGAGAGATCTCGACCGCCTGGTCAGGTGCGTCCCGGGGCGTGTCCATGCGTTAATGGACGCCTGCTGGCCCGGACCGCTGACGCTGGTCCTTCCTGCTCAGGAAAGCGTGCCCCGGGAATTGTTGGCTCAGGGTACCACGATCGGGGTCAGGCACAGCGGCGCCGCGATTGCCGGTGCGCTCTGCCGGGCGGTGGGGGGACCCGTTACGGCGCCCAGCGCCAACCGCTCCGGCGAGCCGGAGCCCCTTACGGCAGAAGACGTGGCCGCCCAGCTGGGCGACGGGGTGGATCTGATCCTGGACGGGGGGCGCTCGCCCGCGGACCAGCCCTCTACGGTCGTGGACGTATCTACCGGGACTCCGCGGCTCATCCGGGCGGGGTGTACGCCCTATGGCCGTGTCACGGAAGTCTGGCGCGATTGAACGGAGCTGGGTGAATCCAGGCCGGGGAGAACAGATGGCGATGCGGATACTTGTCGTTCGAACGGACCGTATCGGTGACGTACTGCTTTCCACGCCTGTGCTCAGCGTGTTGCGGGAGCAGGCCGCCGACTGCCACATCGCGGCGCTCGTATCCCCCTACGCCGCCGGCGCCATCGAGGGACATCCGGCCCTGGACGAAATTGTCGTGGACGAGCGCTCCGGACGGCACGGCGGCCCGGGGGGATTCCTCCGCCTGGTCGCTGACCTGCGCGGCAAGCGGTTCGACGCGGCCCTGGTCCTGCATCCCACGGCCAGGCTGGCCCTGGCCTGCCGCCTCGCCGGAATCCCCGTAAGGATCGGAACAGGCTATCGGGCCTACGGATTTCTATTCAACCGCAAGGTGTACGAACACCGGAGGGATGCGCGCAGGCACGAAGTGGAATACAATCTGTCCCTGGCACGGGCGCTCTTCGACCAGGCAGGTGAAGCCGCCCCGGAGATCCACGTGCCCGTAGCGGCCACGCGCGCCGTGGCGCGCCGCCTGCGCCAGTGGCGCGTGCCGCCGGACGATCCGCTGGTCCTGTTGCATCCCGGCAGCGGCGGATCGGCAAGGGACTGGCCCGCGGACTGTTTCGCGGAACTGGCGGAGCGGCTTTCCCGTGGCGGTGTTCGCATAGTCGTTACGGGGTCGGCCGATGAACGGGACCTGGTCGGCCGGGTCGCCGGTTCGCTGCCGGAGTCGGTCATACGGACCGCGGGAGAACTCGACGTCAAGGAACTGGCGGCGCTGCTCCGTGCAACCTCGCTCTGCGTCACGAACAGTACCGGTCCCCTGCACGTCGCCGCGGCCGTGGGCACGCCCACCGTGGCGCTGTTCTGCCCCATAAAACCGTGCAGCCCGGTACGCTGGGGCCCTTTCGGCGGAGAACATGATGTCCTGATGCCGGAGGTGCCGGACTGCCCCGCCGGCCACCGGTGTATCGGATCAGCCTGCCCGTACTTCGATTGCATGGCCCGCATTTCCGTCGACGACGTATACGAGGCCGTTCGCGGCCGGCTGCTGGCCAGACATCCCGAGATCGCCGGTATCCCGGAGGGTAAGGGCGGACGGTATTCGACACTAGAGGATGAATAACACCGGGAGACTTTCTTGCCAGATCTTCAGAACCCACTGATCGTACAGAGCGACCGGACCATCCTGGTCGAAGTGGACCATCCGCACTACGAAGACGCCCGGGACGCGCTGGCCCGTTTCGCGGAACTGGAAAAGTCCCCGGAGCACATCCACGTGTACCGGCTGAGTCCCCTGTCCCTGTGGAACGCCGCCTCGGCGGGCATGGACGCGGACGGCGTACTCGATTCGCTCGAAAGCCTGAGCAAGTACGAGATACCCCAGAACATCCGCCGCGAGATCATCGATTTCATCGCCCGGTACGGGCAGCTCCGGCTGCACAGGCGGGAAGGCAGGCTGATCCTCGAGTCCGACGATGCCGCCCTGATCGCAGAAGTTTCCGGCCTGCCCTCGGTAAAGCAGTTCCTCGCCCAGCCCCTGGACGAGCGCAGCGTGCAGGTGGGAGACCGGTTCCGCGGGCACATTAAGCAGGCCCTGATCAAGGTCGGCTTTCCCGTGGAAGACCTGGCGGGATACGTCGAAGGCGCCCCGCTGGAGATCAATCTGCGTACGTCGCCCGGTGACCGGAAGTCCTTTAACATGCGGGACTACCAGCTGGACGCCGTCGGCGCGTTCCACATGAACGGCGAACCGCAGGGAGGCAACGGGGTCATCGTGCTGCCCTGCGGGGCGGGGAAGACGATCGTGGCCCTCGGCGCCATGGCGGCCCTGAAATGCCACACTCTTGTGCTGACCGCCAACACGGTCGCGCTGCGCCAGTGGCGGGAGGAGTTGCTCGAGAAGACCTCTCTTTCGGAAGAGCATATCGGCGAGTATTCCGGCGAGACGAAGCAGATCCGGCCCGTGACGCTGGCCACGTACCAGATCCTGACCTACCGGAAAAGTAGGGGGGACGAATTCGAGCATTTCGGCCTCTTCGACCAGAAGGGCTGGGGGCTCATCATCTACGACGAGGTCCACCTGCTCCCGGCCCCCGTTTTTCGCTACACGGCCGAGATACAGGCCCGAAGGCGGCTTGGGCTGACGGCGACGCTGGTTCGTGAAGACGGCCGCGAGGACGACGTATTCAGCCTCATCGGCCCCCGCAGATACGACATGCCATGGAAGCTGCTCGAGCGGCAGGGCTGGATCGCCGAAGCGTACTGCCGCGAAATCCGGGTCGACCTGCCCGAAGCCCGGCGCATGTCCTACGCCGTGGCCAATCGTCGGGAGAAGTTCAGGATCGCCTCTGAAAACAGCCGGAAGACGGAGATCATTCGCGCCCTGCTGGAACAACACCCCTCGGACCAGGTCCTGATCATAGGGCTGTACGTGAGACAGCTCAAGCAGATCGCCGCGTTGTTCGAGTTCCCCCTGATCACCGGCAGCACGCCCCTGCGGTCCCGCCTGGACCTGTATGCCAGGTTCAGGAGCGGCGAGCTCAAGCGTCTCGTGGTGTCCAAGGTCGCCAACTTCGCCATCGATCTACCGGACGCCAACGTGGCGATCCAGATATCGGGCACTTTCGGTTCCCGCCAGGAGGAGGCCCAGCGCCTGGGACGGATCCTCCGGCCGAAGGTGGATGGCTCCGCCGCGATTTTCTATTCGCTCATCACCCGGAACACCCTGGATCAGGACTATGCCGTGAACCGGCAGTTGTTTCTAACGGAACAGGGTTACCAGTATACGATCCATGACGTGAGCGAGATGCGGGCGTGACGGGCCGCAGGCATGACGGGCCGGTTGACATCCCGACGCCGGGATTCTATATTCCCAGATGAGGGTTGTGGCCGACAGGCCGATTTCAACCCGGGCGTGATAGATTTCGGCCGCGTTTTTTCTGAAACCGATCCCTCCGCGTAGCGTATAACGTGGCATGGGAGAAACGAACATGTCTGAAAACACCTCTTTAAAAGCGGTACAGGTGTCCGATATCGAGTCGGGTGTATTCGATGAGCTGACCGAGTCGGATGAAACGCTGTTCTACCGGGTACAGCAGGAAGACGTGCGCGCTTTCGAGGTGATCGTCGGCAGGTACCGGACCAGGCTGTACAACTGCGTCTACCGCATGGTCCACAACACGGAGTGCGCGGAAGACCTCGTACAGGAGACCTTTCTCAGGGTGTACCGGAACCGCCATAACTACAAGGCGATCTCCAATCTGTCCACGTGGATATACACGATCGCGCTCAATCTGGCCCGGAGCGAATTGCGAAAGCGCAAACGCCGCCAGTTTTTCTCCCTGAATGCGTCGCCCCACGAGAACAGTTCGAGGGAAGGGATCGATCTGCCGGACATGAACGCCGGACCCGGTGATCATCTCGAGCAGAACGAACTGGGCCGGGCCATTCAGCACGCGATCGATCAGCTACCGGAGAAGTACAAGTCCGTGATCGTTTTGCGCGACATCGAAGAACTGTCCTATGAGGAAATAGGCGAAATCCTTCGCTGTCCGACGGGGACCGTCAAGTCGAGGGTCAACCGGGGACGGCTCAGATTGCAGGAAATGCTGAGGCAGTGGCAGGTAGAGATACTTTAGAGGAGGAAGAACATTTTGAATTGCAGTGGTTACGAGCGGCAGATGTCCGACTACCTCGATGGAAAGTTATCCAGGGCGAAGGAAGACGCGCTTCGATTTCACATGAACGGATGTCCCCGGTGTCGGCTCAAGATCAAAGACATGGAAAGTGCCATTCGCGCGGTAAAGAGTCTTGCCCCCGTAACTCATCGACCGGATTTCGACTACCGGCTCAGCAACCTGTTGACAAAGGAAATCGCCCGTGAAATGTACGCCGCTTCCTGGTGGAGACGCGTATCGGCGGCTTTTGCCGACCTGGGCGAACTCAGCCGGCAGCGTCCCGTGCAACTGGTATTCGCGACCAGCCTGATCCTGACCATAACCGTAATCGGTGGCTTCGCAGGCCTGACGGGTCCTCTGGAACGGTCCGGCTCATCTCCCGGCGACTCCATGGCCCTTACCCTGCCGACGCCCTTCGAACCCGAACTCGCCCCGCCGGATCCGATTTCGCCCTTGTCCCTTGACCGTGCGTTCGCGCCGCACCTGGCGGCGAAACCGGTACCGAATGCGGAACAGGCAACGAATTTCCCCTCTCCGGCAGCAACCCGTCTCTCTTTTACCTCATCCCGAATACCCGGTGACAATCAGGGCGTCATGAC
>JAJECR010000229.1 GCA_022821935.1 Candidatus Latescibacterota bacterium | reverse complement strand
ACATCAGCATCCGCCCTGCATTTGTCTCGGTCATTTCGTTACAACTTCCCGTTCGCCCTGAGTAGGAGCTTCGGCCACTGAAAAGGGCGATCGGTTCCGAAAACAGGAAAAGCCCCGTTACAGTATGCGGGGCTTTTCTGTATGCGGCTCATTCCCTTGACCCTCCCCGAACTGCTCGCATATAATCTGGGATGACGAGACGACCGGTCTTCCGGTCCGCTGATGGAACAAAACCTGACCATCGGTTCCATCGGTTCCATCAATTCACACCCGCATATTGATCATCCCGGAGTCCAGCATTTCCCAGCGTACCCTGTTCATCGGCGATATTCACGGCTGCGCCCGTGAATTCGAACAACTGCTTTCCGAACTGCAGTTCCGCAAAAGTTCGGATCTCCTCTATCTGACGGGCGACGCGTTTACCAGGGGGCCGGACCCCGCCGGTGTGTGGACGCTGATCCGGGACACCGATGCGAAGATGGTCCTCGGCAACCACGACTACCGGCTGCCGGACCGGCTCCGCCAACACATGTCCGGGACCCCGGTTTCCAAGCACTGGGCCGATCACCTGAAGACCCTGGAAGCCCTTGCACCGGTGGCGGATGCCCTGATCCCCTGGCTGGAATCGCTGACCCTGTGGATCGACGAACCCGATTTCCTCCTGGTCCACGCGGGCATCAACCCCGAAAAAGGTCTGGAAGGCACGACCACGGACGAGTTTCTCGTCATCCGCACGTGGCCGCCCGTGGAAGGTATCGTGGGTCCGCGGTGGCACGACGCGTACGATCCAACAGGCAAACTGGTCATATTCGGCCACGACGCCCCCGGCGGCCTCGTCATCAAGCGCCGGGACGACGGATCGCCCTACGTGATCGGCCTGGATTCAGGATGTATCTACGGCGGGCAACTGAGCGGTTACGTGTTGGAGGAAGACCGGGTGGTGCAGGTTGAGTCCAGCCATCCCCGAAGTGAAAGACCTAATAATCATTAAAATAGTTTTTCCCTTACGAGATTTCGGAATCTTTCCCGACTAAAGGGGAAAGGAACCACTGGAATCGTGGAAGCATGGCGAAATGTACGGAAAGGGAAAAACGTGTCCGAGTCAAGTTGGTGGCAACGCAACGGAGCAGTTTTTACATCGGTTATCGCCCTTGTTTCAATACTGACGTATTTACACGTTTCATTAGGTACGATAAGGGATGAATTAAGGACTGAAATAGGAGGCTTAAGGACTGAAATGGGTAGTTTGAGGGCCGAAATGAGAGAAGAATTAAGGGATATTCGGGCATCGATGGATCGGATGGAAACAGAATTACGAGCATCTTTGGACCGGGTGGAAACAAAGGTAGACGAGGTCAGGGGATACCTGAGATTCAACCCTTCTGCACCGCACAACGGAATATCTCCAAAGGAATGAATTCAGACTGAACTTTGCGGCAACGCCGCCCAACAGACCGATGACGTGTTGAAAGAAAGCGTAACGATGAGTACGAAAGGCAGAAAGACAAACTTTATCATAGCGTTGCTTGTGCCGCTCACCATGATCGTGGTCGCACTCGGTGGATTCGTCTGTACCCGCGTGGCAACGAAAACAGAAGTGGAGGCTGTAAGACAGGACGTGAGGTTGATCCTTCAGCACCTCCTTAATGACCGCCCCCGATCAAGCTTTCACACGTGCCAGATGTACAGATCCCGGCTTGCCAGCGGCAGGTCCACCCATGCGCCGCCGCGACGATGGCTTTCGGCGACGGCGATGCAGGCTTCCGTGATATGGTGGGCGATCTCGATGCGTCCCAGGCTTTTCCGGCCCGTTTCGTAGGCGTCGACGAGATCCTCGAGGCAGGATACGACGGTGCTCCTGGGCGTGACGAATTCGAAGGGCGTCTCATCCCAGTTGCTGCGCCCCTTTCGGTCGCCGCCCTGATCATGCACCTTTCGCAATGACGCGGCGGCCCCGTTGTTCAGGGACCGGATCGTCCCTTCGGCCCCGATGATCTCGTACTCCCAGCCTGCTGCGGGGATCGACCAGGCCCTGACGCCGTTCTCGAAAGCGAGTTCGTAGGTCGCGGTCGGATCGTAGGGGATGTGGTCGTTTTCTATGACGTAGTCCCGGGGGTCGATCTCGCCGCGGACGGACGTGATGGCGGGATCTCCGATCAGCCAGGAGAGCGTGTCGATGGAGTGGATGTGTCCGTGCATCAGGGATGACCGCGCGTAGTGCACGGCCGCCCTGGGCTCGCCCACGTCTCCGCGAAGCACCGCGTCCCGCACCACGCCGTACCGGTTGTCGAATCTGCGCAGCACGCCCGTATTGAACACGGTCCCGTGCCTCGATACGGCGTCCCGGATGTCGTCCGCCGCCGCCATGGAGCTGGCCATGGCCTTCTCCACGTAGAGCATGGGCACGCCCAGTTCCGCCAGCGCGACGGCCAGTTCGGCATGGGAATCTCCGCGGAACGAAGCGTCGGGCGCCTCCCGGGCCGGCTTCTGCAGGCCCGATGCGGTGGTGCATACGGCGACGATGTCGGGGCTTTCCTCCCGGACCATCTCCGTGAATTCCTCGTAGAGCGCGCGGACTCCCCAGCGACTGGAAAAGTCCTCCCTGCGTTCCGGCCGAAGGTCGCAGCCGGCGGCGATCTCCAGCCGCTCGCTCGCCCTGCAGGCCGCGGCGATGGAATACGGCAGGGGCGTGTGCCCCTCGTCGTCGATCGTACTGCCCATGCGCCCCAGCCCGATGATCCCCACGCGATAGGTTTTCATATAACGCTCCTGTACTGTTTCATAATTGATATCGACCGCATCATGACGTTGCGATTGAAAATAGAACCGCGTGCGAGGCAAGGCAAACATTCTCGGGTCTTTTGCGCCGGCGAATTGTATTGACACGCCGAAGGCGGCGGTTTAGCATGGCCTTACCCCCTTTCCCCCGTAAA